>JALYLC010000405.1 GCA_030774435.1 Actinomycetota bacterium | reverse complement strand
AGCCGCCGCCGCTGGCGGCTAGCTCGAGTCGCCGGTCTGGAAGAAGCTCGCGACTGCGCCCGCCGAGCCCGCCACGACGATCACGGCCCAGATCTCGAGGAAGATGTCGACGAGCCGTCCGGCGGTGCTGAGCGGGTTCTTGATCTGAGACGAGACCGTCAGGAGCTGAACGGTCGTGAAGAAGAACGCATCAAAGACGCTGTGGATGTCCGTCTGCGCAGCCTTACGCTCGAATGCAAAGACAAGGGCCGTGCCGATCGCATCGATGACCACGGTCAGAGCCAGCACCAGAATCAGACGGCTCGCGAGCCGGCGGTGTCGCTCCTCCCACGTCGCAAGGCGCTTGAACTCCTCGAGAATCACGGGTGAACCTCCCCTGCGCAGCCGAACTGGAATCCTCCGACTCCATTGTCGCGCGACGTGTCAGCGAGGGCCAACGCGAGCAAGAGAAGACGAATCTCCAGATGGCTTTGCGGCGTAGGTCGTCGTAGCCGCTTGTGCCGGCTGGGCTGAGGATGATGTTGAGCGGCCCAGAGCGCGTCAGCATGCGCGTGAGCGCCTTTGGCGCCTCGTCCGAGTCGAGGCGCAGCTGCTTGCTCTTGGGAGTGCGCGCGTTGAGGGCGATGTAGGCCTGCCGCAGTCGCTCGAGGTTGGCGGGGCGTGTTGAGGGCACGATGTCGATGTTGTCGCTGAGCACGCCCGAGCCATGCAGCAGCGCACCGAAGGCGCCGATCGTGACGTACTCGAGCCCGCTCTTGTCGAGGATCGCGAACAACTCCACAGGCCGGAACCATTTGAGCTCGGAGGCGTCGAAGCCCAGACTCGCCGCCCGCTCCGGCGAGCGCGCCAGGCGCCGCAACTCTGCCTCTGCCTGATCCAGCCGCTCGGCGGCCGTAAGGCGCAGGTTGTGCTCGAGCTCCGCGTCACCGGAGACGTCATAGGCCACGAGCTCCATCGAGAGATCCACCCCGCAGGCGCGCAGCAGCGTGCGCACCGTCTCAAAGCCAGGATCGACAGCGTCCCGCTCCCAACGCGCGATGTGCGGCGCGGCCTTTCCCACGCGCTCACCCAGCTGCTGCTGCGTGAGCCCCGCGATCAGCCGCGCCTGGCGGATCAGCTGTCCAGCGGTCACAGGTCTGATGCTAGCGCGCAGGCTTCTTGCGTTCTAGCCATCATTTATGGTAAATATCGCTCCAAGCATGAATCGCGCGCATCGCCAGCTCGCCTCGCAGCCCGTGCAACTGCCGATCCCGCTAGTCGCCGAGGCCGACCAGCGCGGCGGCGCGCGGAGCGACCGCGGAATCACACGCCGGCCGGTCCCGTCGATCGGCGCGGGCCGGTCAGCCGCTACCTCGCTCCCGGTACTCCTCAGCGTCGGCGACGTCGCCGCGCGCTACCGGTGCTCATTCGAAGCTGCCGAGGTGATCATGCGCGCATGCGGCGCGTTCACTCCCGCCCGCGCGCTGCTCGTCCGATCTGACCGGGTCGACGATTGGGAGCGCTCACACGTAATTGCCAGGCCACGCCGCTCGAATCGCTCGGTAGGCACGCGAGGCCAGGACGCGACACTACTGACTACCGCCGAAGTCGCCGCTCTCTGCTCCTGCAGTCGAAAGACGGTCTACCGCGCGATCGGTCGTGGAGACCTCGTCGCAACGCGCCTGGGGTCGCATCTGCGGGTTTCCCGAGACGCGCTGACGGCGTGGATCGCCGCCCAGGCAGGGCCGCGGCGGCGCGTGCATGAGCAAGCTGCGGAGACGCGTGTCGGTAGCCCCATCGGGAACGCGAGGCGCATACGATCGCTGGTCGACGTGGAGACCAAGGCAGGAGCATCGAGCGCATCGAGCGCAAACGCCGAGGGCTTGGCTACCGCGTCTGGTTCCGCGGCACTTCCTGGCCGCACGAACTCGAGGACGTTCGATTCGCTCCGTGAGGTGCGCGCCTTCGAGGGCAGCGTGCGCGTCTCCAAGGAGCGCGGAACGCTCTCGCTCGTCGATGGCGGTAGCGAACGGCTCGTCGACTTCGTGGTCGAGTGGTGGCAGGCCTACGCTGCTCGGCAGCTCGCGCCGCGCACCGAGAAGCTCTACGCAGGCATCTTGGACAAGCACGTGCTGCCCCGCCTCGGAGACCTGCGGCTGCGCGAGTTGCGGCCCTCCCTCATCGACGGGTTCGCGGTCGATCTGCGCAGCAGCGGCGTCGGCGAGGAGACGATCCGCAAGAGCCTCGCGATCCTCCAGACCTGCCTGCAGCGAGCCGTGCTGCACGACCGTCTCGCCAGCAATCCCGTAGCCGCTGTGCGCAAGCCGTCGCAGGCCCGGAGCCGCGTCATCGAGCCGCTTGCCCCCGAGAGAGTGGAGCGCATGCGGAGCCATCTCCTGGCCCAAGGACGCGTCGACGATGCAGCGCTTGTGAGCGTATTGGCGTACGCGGGTCTGAGGCCCGGGGAGGGCTCTCGCGCTCACCTGGAGCGACGTCCGGGACCGCACGCTCGTGGTCAGCAAGCGCGCGAGCCTCGGCACGGTTACCGACGGGGCGAAATCTTCGCGCCGTTCCGTGCGCGCCGTCACGATGCCGGCCGCTTTGCGCGGTGACCTTCTCGAATGGCAGTTGCTCAACGGACGGCCCACGCCGAGCACACTCGTGTTCCCGGCCCGGTCGGGAGCCGTTTGGAGCGAGTACGACTATCGCAACTGGCGGCGGCGAATCTTCGCGCCGGCCGCGACCGCCGCCGGGGTGTCCGGCATTCGGCCCTACGACCTGCGCCACTCGTTCGCTTCGCTGCTCCTGGCCCAAGGTCGATCGGTGATCGACGTCGCCGACCAGCTCGGCCATGCACCGACGCTCACGCTCGACACCTACGGGCATGTCATGCGCGAGCTCGAGGGTCGGAACCTCGGGCCCGACGAGGCGATCGCCCGAGCGCGCCGGCTGCGCACCGCCGAGTCCGGCTGACTGACCGCGCAGGGGCATTTGCGCGGCGCGCGCTGAGCGCCTGTCGACCGCTGGCGAGAGCGTCGGGCGAACGACGTCGCGAAAACCATCGCGTCAGTCAAACGTCAGTCAAAACGGGATTCAGCCGACCCGATCCGCGGCGCCGGATCCCTCAAATGCCTGCAAATCCCGCGAAGCCCTCTCAGGGACTCGAACCCTGGACCCCCTCCTTACCATGGAGGTGCTCTACCACTGAGCTAAGAGGGCGAGCGCCGCAGCTTAGCGGACTGCCGACTCGCGATTTCGCGCGATCGGGCTACGCGACGAACACGGGCATGTGCAGCGTGGCGAACGCGTACACGCGCTGGGCCTCGGTCGACGGCATGCGGACGCAGCCGTGCGAGGCGGGGTAGCCCGGGACGATGGGGTACTGGTGCATCGCATAGCCGCCCGAGAAGTACGAGGCGAAGGGCAGCCACGTCTTGAACGGCTTCGACCAGCTCATCGTCGCCTTCGACATCACGCTGAAGTCGCCCGCCGGCGTCTTGCCGCCCGCGCCGCTCGAGATGTGGATCGCCCGCGCGACCACGCCGCCCTTGCGCACCAGCACGAGCACCTGCTGGCCGAGGCTGACCTCGACGTGTGCCGGGCCGCCGTGCGTGGGCTTGGGGCGATCGCCGCCCGCCGCGAGCGCGCGCACCTCCGGACTGGCAATGCCGTCGCGAACGCCGCCCTGATTGAGGTCGTTGTAGCCCTCGAGCGCCATCACGGCCTGCTCTGTTCCGTAGTCATAGGTGCCGTTGACCTCGTCGGCGGCCAGGTAGCCGCGGTCGACGAGATCCTGCTGCAAAACGCGGACGTCGTGGCCCTGATCGCCATAGGCCAGCGCTCCGCGCAGCCCGCGCGGGGCGTGCGTCGTGTGATCGATTGCGTAGGTGAGCGCGAGGAAGCGCGAGGCGTAGATCGCTCCGAAGCGCGACAGCCCCGAGCCGTGGCGCGCCCGCAACGCCTGCGGGCCGTAGCGCGTCCAGGCCGCGCCGATGGCACCGTCGCCGCCACGGTTGATCGTCCAGTTCGCGACATAGGCGGCGAAGTCGTCGCTCCAGCCCGCCCGGTCGACGCGGCCGCTCGGCCCGACGCGCCCGAGGTCGTCGACGATGATCGGGAAGCGCTTGGCACGCGGGCCGGCGAACAGCTTGCCGAGGCGCTTGCGGTTGGCGACCGTCAGCTTCGTGCGCGGGCCGCCGTGGAAGTGCACGCCGTAGATGATCCCCGGATCGGTCAGGTGGTAATGCGCGAGCAGGCGCAGATCGCCGGAGCGGCGGGGCGTCGAGAGCAGGATCGGCGAATGCATGCCGCCACTGCGGATGGCATGTACGAGCGCACGCTGCTCAGCCCGCCAGGCCGACCAGGAGATGCAGCGGTTGCGGTCGGCGCCGGATCCGTCGCAGGACGGGTCGAAGGCCGGCTGCAGCCAGACGCCGCGGTCCTTGCGGAAGCGCCCGGCGAGGTAGCTCGCGAACTGGAGCGCCTGGTCACTGGTGCCGCCGTGGGCGGAGAGGATGACGATGAGATGGGCCGAGCGCGCCGCGCTGACGGCGCGGCGGATGGCGGCCAGGCGCTCGTCGGAGTTGGCGATCGCTGAGACGTCGAGGCGCACCGTGTTGACGCCCATCGAGGCGAGCACCCTCGCGTCGTGCTTCACGCCCGCGAGCTCCTTGGCGTCGAAGCCGCCCTGCGGATCGGTCAGCGCGCCGGGGGCGATCACGGCGCCGCGCACGATGAAGCGGTGGCCGACCGGGTCGAAGATGTTGGCGCCGCGCACCCTGAACGAGGAGTGCGGACCGGGCGCGAGCACCGCCGCGTACGCAGCAACCGGCAACGCCACGAGGGCGACTGCGATTGCCAGCGAGAGCTTCTTCTTCATGCCACTCACGTTAGTCATGTGCGGGGCAATTACCGCGCGCGCGGCCGCGATCCTGCATAGGCTGCGGCGGTGCGCGTCGTTTCCCTGGTGCCGAGCGCGACCGAGATCATCGCAGCGCTCGGGCTGGCGGATCAACTCGTCGGGCGCTCGCACGAATGCAACTACCCGCCTGAGGTGGCAGCGGCACCGGTCGTCTCGGCCTCGCGGGTCGACACGGCCGAGCTCTCGAGCGCCGAGATCGACCGCGCCGTGCGCGACGCGCTCGCCGACGGCCGCCCGCTCTACGCGGTCGACGCCGAGTTGCTCGAGCGCCTCGCACCCGACCTGATCGTCACGCAAGACCTGTGCGAGGTGTGCGCGGTCTCGAGCGGCGAGGTCAAGCGGGTATCGCACATCGACGTCCAGACGCTCTCCCTGGATCCCCGCGACCTCAGCGAGATCGAGGAGTCGATCCGCACGGTCGCGCGCCACCTCCACGCCGCCGCCACAGGCGAGTTTCTCGCTCAGGCCATGCACCATCGCATCGACACCGTGCACCAGCTCGTGCGCGGCCTGCCCCGCCAGCGCGTGTTCGTCGCCGAGTGGCTGGACCCGCCGTTCGCCGCCGGGCACTGGGTGCCGGAGATGGTCGACCTCGCCGGCGGAGACGAGGTGCTCGGCCTGCCGCGCGAGCGTTCGTACGCGACGACTTGGGAGGCCGTGGCCGAGGCGGCACCGCAGCTCGTCGTGCTCGCGCCTTGCGGCTTCGACCTCGAGCGCACGGTCAGCGAGGCGGGGAGCGTTCCGCCGCTGGCCGCCCGGGTAGTCGCCGTGGACGGCGACGCCGCCTACTCCAGACCGGGCCCGCGCGTGGCCGAGGGCGTCGCCCAGCTCGCACACCTGCTGCACCCCGACGACGTCGAGGCACCCGCGCTGCCATCCCGCGAGTTGAGCCAGCACTAGCGCGCGACGCGCGCGCGTGCGAGGGCGGTGCTGGCGCTCGCCAGGAGCGGAGCGCCTTAGGGTCCGTCGCTGATACAATGCTTGCCAGCAAGCAAGTATTGGAGAGGGATGCCGACGAGGACACGGATCGAGCAGGAGACGGTCGAGCGGTTGCGCGCCGCGCTCGGCAAGACCGCGCGACACCTGCGCGCGACCGACGCCGGAGAGGGCCTCACACCGACCGAGCTCTCCATCCTCGCCACCATCTCGCGCCGCGGCTCGCTGCGGCTGACCGAGCTCGCGGAGATCGAGCGCGTCAACCCGACAATGCTCTCCCGCATCGCAGGCCGGCTCGCCGATGCGCGCCTGATCAGCCGAGAGGCCGACGCCGACGATCGCCGCGCCGCGCGCGTCGAAGCCACAGCGGCGGGCCTCGCTCTGCACGAGCGCATCCGCGCGCAGCGGCGCGCGAGCCTTGCCGCACATCTCGACGAACTACCCGACGACGACGTTCGAGCGCTGCTTGCGGCGCTTCCGGCACTCGAGGCGCTGGCGGACAGCCTGCGCCCGTCCGCAGGACTGCGCACGTGAGCCCCGCGGCGATCGGGCGCCGGACATTCGCGGCCCTCGCGAACCCGAATTACCGGCGCTGGTACGCCGGGCAGGGCATCTCGCTGATCGGCACCTGGATGCAGACGATTGCGCAGGGCTGGCTCGTCTACACGCTGAGCGGGTCGGGCACGGCGCTCGGCCTCGTCGTGGCCCTGCAGATGGTGCCGGTGCTGTTCCTCGCCCCCTACGCCGGCGTGATCGCCGACCGCGTCGACAAGCGCCGCATGATCATCGCGGTGCAGGCCGTGATGGGCGTGCTCGCGCTCGCGCTCGGGCTGCTCACCGTCACCGGCGTCGTGCAGCTGTGGGAGGTGTTCGTACTGGCGGCGCTGCTCGGCGTCGCCACGGCGTTCGACAATCCCACGCGGCAGGCCTTCGTGATGGAGCTCGTTGGCCCCGATCACGTGCGCAACGCGGTGACGCTGAACTCGGTGCTCGTGAACGCGGCGCGCGCTGTCGGGCCCGCCGCGGCCGGCATCCTGATCGCCACCGTCGGCGTCTCCATCTGCTTCCTCGTGAACGCCGGCAGCTACCTCGCGGTGATCGCCTCGCTGCTCCTGCTCGACCGCTCGGCCCTGCGCCCGAGCCTGCCGGCGCCGCGTGCCCGCGGGCAGCTGCGAGAGGGCCTGCGCTATGTGGCGAGCACGCCCGCCCTCGCGGTGCCGCTCGCGATGATGGCCGTGATCGGCGCGCTCGCCTACGAGTTCCAGGTCGTGCTCCCGATCATCGCGCGCGAGACGTTCGGCGGCGGGGCCGAGGACTACGGCTTCATGACGGCGGCCATGGGCCTCGGCGCAGTCGTCGGCGGCCTGGTCGTGGCGGGCAGCGGCCGCACGGGCACGCGCGCCGTGATCCTCGCGGGCTACGGCTTCGGGATCGCGATCCTCCTGGCAGCCGCCGCGCCGAGCCTGCCGATCGAGCTTGCTGCCCTGACGGTCGTCGGCGCCGCCAGCGTGACCTTCCTCGCCGTCGGCAACAGCACGCTGCAGCTGGCCGCCCGACCCGACATGCGCGGCCGCGTCATGAGCCTGTGGGCCGTGGCCTTCCTGGGCACGACCCCGCTCGGCGGGCCGATCGCCGGCTATGTGTCCGAGACCGCCGGCGGCCGCGCGGGCCTGCTGATGGGCGGCGTCGCGTGCATCGTCGCCGCCGCGGCAGGGTCGGCGCTCCTCTCGCCGCGCGGTCGCTCGGCGCTCGGCCGCGTGCGCGTTCGGCAGGCCTAGCGTCACAAACGCGCGCCGTCCCTTCATCTCCTGACGTCAACGACGAACGGAGACACGATGCCGACTGTCAAGCTGTTCGAATGAGGAGCGACGCTGAGCTGCTCGCCGCCGCGCGCTCGGATGCGAGCGCGTTCCGCGAGCTCTACGAGCGCTACGCCGATCGCGTCTACGGCTACCACCTGCGCCGCAGCCAGGACCCGCACGCCGCGCACGACCTCACGGCGGAGACATTCGCCCAGAGCTGGCTCTCACGCACGCGCTTCCGCGACGAGGCGGGAGGCTCGGCCGGGCCATGGCTCTTCGGCATCGCCAGGCACGTGCTCCTCGTGAGCGTGCGCCGGCGGGAGCTGGAGCGCAGCGCCTGCCGGCGCCTCGGCATGCTCGATGCGGTCGGCCGCGAACCGGCGCACGAGCCCGGCGCGGACTGGCTCGACGGCCTCGACGAGGCGCTCGCGCACCTCCCCGAGGCACAGCTGGACGCGATCCGCCTGCGCGTCGTCGAGGACCTCGGCTACGACGAGGCCGCCGAGCGCCTCGCGACCACGCCCCAGGCCGTGCGCGCGCGTGTCTCGCGCGGTCTCAGCGCCCTTCGCAAACATCTTTTCGATCCCATGGAGAGCACCCGATGACCCAGCTCGACCCCAAGCTCCACGCACTCGGCGACCGGCTCGAGCGGGCCGCCGCGGCCGATCTCGCGG
>JALYLC010000404.1 GCA_030774435.1 Actinomycetota bacterium | reverse complement strand
CCTCGAGGTTGACGGCCGCGAGCGCTGCGAGGGCCCGCCGGCGCTCGCGCCGCCCGGGCCGCCGCCACCAGGGCAGGCGCGAGACGGAGCCCATGACCGCCACGTCGAGCGCGGTGACCGGATAGTCCAGCCGGGAGCGCTCGGTCTGCGGCACCACGCTGCAGCGGGCCGCGAGCTCGAGCCGGCCCGCGAGCGGCGTCAATTCTCCTGTCAGCGCGCGCACGAGCGTCGACTTGCCGCCGCCGTTCGGGCCCAGTACCGCAAGCCGCTGGCCCGGCTCGATGCTGAACTCCAGGCCCTCGAGCACGGGCCGGCCGGTGTATCCCACCGCAAGGCCGTGCGCTGCGGCGAGCGTCATGCGATGCCCGAGATGCGGCACGCGCGCGCGCCACCGGTGAAGCCCTGCGTCATGGCATTCGCGTTCGCCTCTTCCATCGAGACGTACGTCGCTCCGGCCGAACCACTCGGCCCGAGCGTGTCGCCATAGAGCGTGTAGCCGGCGCGGGCGCCCGTCTCGTGGGCGATCTGCTGAGCCAGCTTCTTGCTCAGGGAGCTCTCCGGGAAGACCGCGCGCACGTGCTCGCGGCGGATCAGCCCGATCAGCCGCTCGATGTCCCGCGCGGAGGCCTGCGCCTGGGTCGTCTGCGACGGGATCACCGCACCGACGATCACGATGCCGTAGCGCTGCGCGAAGTAGCCGAACGCGTCGTGGTCCGAGACGAGCTTTCGCTGGGCTTTCGGCACGCGTGCCAGGCACGTACGGATACCGGCGTCGAGCGCCCGCAAGCGGCGCAGGTAGGCGGCCGCATTCGTGCGGTAGGTCGCCGCGGCGCCCGGGTTGGCGGCGACCAGCGCGTCGCGGATTGCTCCTACGGCGGCCTCGGCGTTGCGCGGGTCGTGCCACCAGTGCGGGTCGTAGCGCGACGCCTCGGGCCCGGTGCTCTGGCCGGGCAGGTGCACCGGCACCTTCGTCCCGAGGTCGAGGACGACCGGCGAGCCGCCCGCGTTCGAGAGCACGGTGCCCATCCAGGCATCGAGGCGATCGCCGTTGAGCAGCACGAGCTTCGCGCCCGCTACCGCGTCGACATCGGCCGGCCGGGGCTCGTACTCGTGCGGATCGGTATTGGGCTGCAGGATCTGGTGCACCTGGGCGGCGTCGCCCGCCACCGCTCGGGTCCAGTCGCCGATCTGCGTCGTCGTGGCGACGACCTTGGGACCCGAGCTCCCGTGCGACGAGCTCCCGCCGCACGCGGCGAGGACGAGCGCGAGCAGGGCCGCGGCGACGACGAGCACGGCCCTGCGGCGGATGGCATCGGCGAGTCCCTGCCATACGAGCGACCCCAGGAAGAGCCCGCCGCCGAGCACGGCCACGGTCGGCCCGGGAGGGGTGTTCAGCTCGACCGAGAGCCACAGGCCGGCGATCCCCTGAGCCGCCGCGAGCGCCACCGACGCCAGCTGCCAGACGGGGAGGCGCTGCGTCCACAGTCGAGTCGTGGCCGCGGGCACGACGAACAGCGCGGTCGCGAGCAGCGCGCCGATCGCGGTCAGCGAGGCGACGACCGAGAACGCGACTCCCACCAGCAGCAGCGCGTCGGGCAACTGCGAGCGTAGCCCCATGGCGTGCGCCGAGGCCGCGTCGAAGCCGCGAGCGAGCCAGCGCGGCCCGAGCACGAGTGTCGCAAGGACCGCGGCTGCGCTGGCCAGCCCCGCGAGGACGAGATCGCGCGTGCCCGTCAGCAGGAGGCTCCCGAACAGCAGGGAGTCGACGTTGCCGCCCGAGTGGAACACGTCGCTCGCGAGCACGACGCCGCCCGCCAGCGCCGCCACCAGCACGAGTGCCGTCAGGCTGTCGTACCCCGCGCGGGGCCGGCGCGCGAGCCGTTCCACGCCGAATGCGAACACGAGCGCCGCGGCGAACGCGCCGAGTGGCGGGGAGAAGCCGAGGCCGTCGGCCAGCACGAGGCCGGGGAAGGCCGCCGTGCCGACCGCGTGGGCGTAGAACGAGAGCCCGCGCATCACGATCCACGTTCCGAGCAGGCCCGCCGCTCCCGAGAGCAGCAGCACCTCGAGGACACCGCGCTGCACGTACGCGAGCTGGAAGGGATCAAGCACGGAGCAGAATCTAATCGATACTCATTCCCATTACAAGCACCGGCGCCTCGTGCGCGCGCTGCTCGCCGCCGGTGCCGATCCAACGATCGCCGACGAGATCCACGGCGGACGGCCTTCCGGCTGGTCCGAGGACGGGGGGCACGCGGCGATCGCGAAGCTGCTGCATGCCGCCGAGGAACGGGCAAGGTAGACGTTGCGGGCGCCCGCACTACGCTGCTCTGCATGACGCACCCAGTCCTGGTCGAGTTCGCCGAGCAGCGCGCCCAGAGCGTGCAGAACCGCATCGCCGACAGAATCACGCAGTTCGCCGGCTCGATGCGCTTCGTCTACGTCCACATCGCCTGGTTCGCGGTGTGGATCGTCTTCCGCGTCGAGAAGTATCCGTTCGGCCTGCTGACGATGATCGTCTCGCTCGAGGCGATCTTCCTGTCGACGTTCGTGATGATCTCGCAGAACCGCGCAGATGCGAAGCGCGAGGTGCTGTCGGCGCACCAGTGGAAGGTCATCCAGAAGGAGGACGAGCAGAACCAGCACCTGCTGACGCTGACGCAGCGCATCCACGATCTTACGGAGCAGATCCACGGCCTGCAGACGCAGACGCTGGACCTGACGCAGAAGCTCACCGACCACATCGCGCCACCGCCGGCCAAGAGCTGACCGCGAAGCACCCGCCCATTGGAACGATGCAAGCCGCGAGCGGGCTAGGATGGCGCCCGTGGCCCCGCGCGTCGCAGCTGCGCCCGTCTCCTACGGCGTCTTCGAGATCACGCTCGGACGGCCGGGCCTTCCCGACGGGCCTGCACTCGTCGAGGCGATGGCCGACGCGGGCTACGCGGGCAGCGAGTTCGGGCCGCCGGGGTACTTCGGTCGCGGCCGCGAGGTCGGCGAGCTCCTGGCGGCGCACGACATGGAGCTCGTGGGCTCGTTCCTGCCCCTGCAGTTCAGCCTGGACGACGGCTTCGCCGCCGACATGCGCTCGCTCGAGGAGACGCTCGGCGTCCTGACCGAGGCTTCGGAAGGCCGCGAGCAGCCGGTCGTGCTGCTCTCCGACGCGTTCTGCGAGCCCGACAGGATGCGCTATGCCGGCGCCATCGAGGCCCACCCCGAGACCTGGCTGGGCGAGCGCCGGCAGCGCCTGCTGTTCGACAACGTGCACCGCGCCGCGGAGGCCTGTCGCGAGCGCGGCTTCGCGACCTCGTTCCACCCCCACGCCGGAACCTACATCGAGTCGCCGCGCGAGGTCGAGGCGCTGCTCGAGCACATGGACACGAGCCTGCTCGGCCTCTGCTTCGACACGGGCCACACTGCCTTCGGCGGCGGCAACCCGCTCGCGCTCCTGCGCCACGCGGGCGAGCTGGTCAACCACGTGCATTTCAAGGACGTCGACCTGGAGCTGCTCGGCCGCCTGCACGCCGAGGGCAAGGGGCTCGAGGAGGCCTGGGCCGCCGGCGTGTTCTGCGAGCTCGGCACCGGCGGGGCGCAGGTCGACGAGTGCCTCCAGCACCTCCTTGCGATCGGCTACGAGCGCTGGATCGTGGTCGAGCAGGACAGGATCCTCGCTCCGGGCGAGCCGTTCGACACCGTCCTGGAATCGGCCGAGCGCAACCGGGCCTGGCTGCGCGAGCGCGGCCTGTGAGCGCACGCGAGACCGCCTCGCGCCTTGGGCGCCTGCGCGGGCTCGACACGCTCAGCGACGCGCGCGGGATCTTCGCGCTCGCAGCCATGGACCACCGCGACTCGCTGCGGGTCGCGTTCGAGGCGGCCGGCCATCCCACGCCGGCGCCCGAGCTCATCGCAGAACTGAAGGCGACGGTGGCCCGCGCACTCGCGCCCCACGCCACGGGCCTGCTGATCGACATGGAGCTCGGAGCCCCGGCCGTCGCACTCGGAGCGCCCGGGCCGTGCGGGATCGTCGTGCCGCTCGAGGCCCAGGGCTACGAGGACGTCGCTGCCGGGCGGGTGACCACGTTCCTGCCAGGCTTCTCGCCGGCGCTCGCGCGCGTGGTGGGTGCCGCCGCCTGCAAGCTCCTGCTGCCCTACCGCCCCGACCACGAGGCGTCCGCGGCCCGCCAGGACGACGTCGTGCGCCAGGCCGTCACGAGCTGTCACGCGGAAGGGCTCCCGCTGATCCTCGAGCCGATCGTCTACACGCTGCCGGACGAGACCCCTGAGGCCTTCGCGGCAGTCTTTCCGTCGCTCGTGGTGGCGTCAGCGCAGCGCCTGCAGGCGCTCGGGCTCGACATCCTGAAAGTCCAGTTCCCGCGTGACGACCGCGGCGACGAGGCGGACTGGTGCAGGCAGCTCGACGCCGTCTGCGGGCCGACGCCGTGGGTGCTGCTGGGCGGCGGGGGTGCACCCGAGGTGTTCGCGCGCGATCTGCGCGTCGCCTGCGCTGCCGGGGCCTCCGGCTTCATCGCGGGGCGCACGCTCTGGACGGGCGTGATCGGCGACGAGGACGACGCCGAGACCTGGCTGCGGCGCGTCGGTGTGCCGCTGCTGCGCTCCCTGCGCGAGATCGCGCAGAGCGGCCGGCCGTGGCGCGAGCGCGCCGGCACGCCCGCAGTGCCGCCGCGCGACTGGTTCGCCTGAGAACCGCCGTCACGTCGTACTCTCCAGTCATCGTCACCGAGCCGAGAGGAAGGCACAATGCAGACGTACGTGATTCTCCGCCGCGCCGGCTGGAAGTCGCCCGCGGATCTCGGGGCGGCGGCCGAGCGCTCGAAGCGCGTCGCCGACGACGACATGCCCGACGACATCCGCTGGATCCGCAGCTACGTGCTCGAGGAGGGCGGCGGCTCGGTCGGCACGGTATGTGTGTACGAGGCCTCGAGCCCCGAGGCGATCCGCAAGCACGCCAAGCTCGCCGACCTGCCGGTCGACGAGATCATCGCGGTCGCCGACACCGTCGTCGTCCGCCCGGACCCCGTGGCGGCGAGCTAGGAGCCCTTCGGGTTCCTTCGCGCACCGTCGTGCCTCCGGGGGACTCGCGCACCCTACCCCGCGCGAGCGTGAGGCACGGTCGCGCGCTCCTGCGCCTACCCGGATTGGCGCAGGAGCGTGCGGACCCCGAAGTTGCGGCGAATGGGAGCACCATGCACGACCACGACCACGATCA
>JALYLC010000403.1 GCA_030774435.1 Actinomycetota bacterium | reverse complement strand
CCGCCTGGAATGGCTGCTCGAGCGTCGCCAGCCACTCCAGCACCCGATCGGGGCGTCCCACGATGCGCTTCACCGCAAGCTCGCCCGAGAGCGCGTCCACGATGACCGCGGTCGTCTCCTTCCCGTGCACATCGAGCCCCACACGACGCATACTCAGCATGTCGGCGCCTCCCATAGATGCGGTTACGCCCGGCCCAACACCGAGCGCAGACAAGCCCGCGCGATGCTATGCGCGAGGCGCCGACCAGACAACGCCGGCCACCCATCCATATGGTCTTGAAAGGGTTCCAACCGGATCTGCGAGCCGGCCGACGCCCCTGCTCGCTCCAACCACCCCAGCCACACACGCTCATTCAGAAACGCGCTCTGAGTAGCGGGCGGCGACTAGCGCGCGACCCAGCCGGCGTCCACGAGCAGGTCGGAGCCGGTGATGAAGGACGCTCCGCTCGAGGCGATGAAGTAGACGGCCTCGGCGATCTCGGAGGGTTCGGCCCAGCGCCCGAGCGCCTGCTCGGCCTCCCGCTGCGTCTTGACGTCGGCGAGCGGCACACCCGTGCGGTTGGCCTCGAGCTCGATGTCGCCGCGCAGCATCGGGGTGTCCACCGATCCCGGGCTGATGGAATTGACGCGGATCCCCCAGGGCGCAACCTCCCAGGCGAGCGCGCGGCAGAGGCCGATCACCGCCGCCTTGGTCGAGCCGTAGACGGCGTGGTCGGTCTGGCCGACGTGGCCCGAGACCGACGCCATGTTGACGATCGAGCCGCGTCGTTGCCGCTTCATGACCGGGATCACGTGCTTGCAGGCCAGGAAGGTGCCGCCGAGGTTGATGTCGACGACGGTGCGGTAGTCCTCCCACGTCGTCTCGTCCAGGGGCTTCACCAGCACCACGCCCGCGACGTTCGCGAGCACGTCGATCTGGCCGAGCTCGGAGTCGGCCCTCTCGATCAGGGCCGCGATGGCGGCCTCGTCACGCACGTCGCAGCTCGCCGCGATGGCAGTCTGGGCGGGGTCGAGCGTCCAGGCGTCGACGGGCAGCGCATCGCTAGCCACGACCCGGTAGCCGCGGGAGGCGAACGCGCGCACGACGGCCTCGCCAATGCCACGCGCCGCGCCCGTGACGAATGCGACCGGTTGCCCGTTGTCGTCCATCTACTCGCTCCTTCCGGATGCCGGCACGCCCGTCAGCCTGCGCGCCTCCTCAGGTGTGGCGAGCGCGCGCCCGAGCCCGCGCGCAAGCTCCGCGACCTCGGCGACGAGCTCGTGCGTCTCCGCCCGGCGCCCGTCGCGGGCGAACGGGTAGTCCTCCGTGCCCACGCGAACGTGGTCGCCCGACTCGATCGCGGCAGTCACGATCTCGATCTGGCGCGGATCCATGATGCTCACGGTCGCGACCGAGCCGGTCGGCAGGTGGCGGCGCCGGTAGGCGAACTCCTCGACGGTCGGTGGTGACCACGAGCCGCCGGGCCAGCCGAAGAACAGGCTCGTGAAGTACGGCGGCTCCAGCTGCGCGTGCTCGATCAGCCACTCGAGGTTCCAGATCGAGCCGGTGTGCCAGATCTCGTACTCCAGCCTGACGCCCGACTCCGCCTGCAGCCGGGCGTACTCGAGCAGCTCCTCGCGAGGATGGAGGACATGGACGTCGAGTCCGGCGAAGGCCTCGTCGTGATGGCTCGTGATGATCGAGACCATGTCGCCGCGCTCCTCGAAGACCGCCTTGCGCTCGGTGGGCGTCCGGCTCGACATGCCGCACTGGACGATCAGGTTCGTGCGTGCGCGCACCGCGCGGATCATCGGCGGCCAGTCGTCGGCGTGCATGTGCAGGATCGCGGCGCCGGCCTGCTCGCAGCGCGCGGCCTCCTCGGCCATCGCCTCCGCCGTCGCGGGGTACGGGACATCGGGCTGGAGCCAGCAGACGTTGGGCGTTGCGGTGATGATCAGCGGGGGTCGCTCATCCATGAAGGGCCTCGTCGTCTGGGAGGTGCGGCAGCAGATGCTCTGCGAAGAACGCTCGGCCGCCGGCGGCGACGCCGTCGGGGTTGCGGCTTCCTACTTCGATCGTGATCGCGCCCTGGTAGCTCGCAAGCTCCCGCGCGAGCTGCGCCCAGTCGACGGTGCCGCTGCCGAGCGGCGCGTGGTCGTCGCGCCAGCCGTCGTTGTCGTGCGCGTGGATGTGGATCAGGTGCGGCGCGAGCACCTCCGCCGCACGCACGGGATCGTCGCCGCGAACCATGTTGGCGTGCCCGATGTCGAAGAGCGCGCCGATGCCGGCGTGGTCGACCTCGGCGATCATCTCGAGGATGTCGGCCGAGCTGCGCACCAGCGTGTCGTCCTCGCCCTCGAGTGCGATGCGGACCCCGTGGGCCTCGGCGTACTCGGCGCACGCGCGCAGCCCGTCGCGGGCGTGGCGCCACGCCTCGCGCGGTGGGACGTCCTGGATGATCGGCGCCCCGGTGATGGACTGCACGACGTGGCAGCCCAGGCTGGCCGCCATGTCTACGCAGCGCCTGACGTGATCGACCGTGGCCGCGCGCACC
>JALYLC010000402.1 GCA_030774435.1 Actinomycetota bacterium | reverse complement strand
CGGCCCGCTCCTCCTCGTCGCGGGCGGCTCTGGCGTCGTCCCGTTGCGGGCGATGCTCCGCCACCACCGTGCGACCGCCAGCGAGATCCCGGTCCGGCTCCTGTACTCGGCCCGCACGCGGGGCGACCTGATCTACCGCGACGAGCTCGAGAACTACGAGACGACGATCACGTTGACGCGCGAACAGCCGCCGAATTGGAACGGCCGCTCGGGCCGAGTCGGCCCCGATCTCCTCGCTGAGACCGCGTGGTCGCCCGCGGAGCGTCCTCTCGTCTACGTGTGCGGCCCGGCCGGCTTCGTGGAGGCGGTCGCCGAGGCGCTCGTGACGATCGGGCATTCCCCGGCCCGCATCAGGACGGAGAGGTTCGGCCCAACGTGATCGCTCTCGACGGCAACACGATCGCCGGCGACCTGATCGAGATCCTGGGCGTCGACCGCGCCGCCGCGACATGCGTGTGCGCGCTCGAAACATCACCGAAGAAAGGGTTCAGATGAGCAATCAAAGCCAGAAGGTCGCGGTCATCACCGGTGCGTCGCAGGGCATCGGAGCCGGCCTCGTCGCCGCCTACCGCAAGCTTGGCTATGCCGTGGTCGCCACCTCGCGCACCGTTGCCGAGTCGCAGGACGCCGACGTCTTGGCTGTCCAGGGCGACATCGCCGATCCTGCCACCGCAAAGCGCGTCATCACCGCCGCCGTCGAGCGGTTCGGCCGCATAGACACCCTCGTCAATAACGCGGGGATCTTCGTCGCCAAGCCTTTCACCGACTACACGGAAGGCGAGTTCGCCGCCACGAACGGTGTGAACCTGGCCGGGTGCTTCCGCACGACCCAGCTGGTCATCCCGCACATGCTCACCCAGGGCGGCGGCCACATCGTCAACATCACTTCCAGCCTGGTCGACAACGCCAACTCCAACATCCCGTCCGTGCTGGCATCGCTGACCAAGGGTGGCCTGCAGTCCGCCACCAAGTCCCTGGCCATCGAGTACGCCACGCGCGGCATCCGTGCCAACGCCGTCTCGCCGGGCATTATCAAGACCCCGATGCACCCCGAGGAGCACCACGAGACCCTCGGCGGCCTGCTCCCCGTCGGCCGGATGGGCGAGCTGAGCGACGTCGTCGACGCGGTGATCTACCTCGAAAATGCCCCGTTCGTCACCGGCGAAATCCTCCACGTCGACGGCGGCCAGAGCGCCGGCCGCTGAACTCCAAGGCATCCGTGAATGCCGTTAGTTGAAAGGAAATTCATCATGTTCGTTGAGAGGAGATTCATCATGGGTAAGGCAAGACTCACTGTCTTCGTGGCGCTGATTGCCGCGGGCGTGCTGGCGGCAGCCGCCTTTGCGGCAACGAGCACCTCAACCATCTCGCTGCGAACGACAGCGGCGGGCAAGGTGCTGGTCGCCGCGAACGGACGCACCCTCTATCTGTTCACCGCCGACAAAGGCAAGAAGAGCACGTGCTACGGACAGTGCGCGGGCTACTGGCCGCCATTGTTCGCAGGCAAGCCGACCGTCGGCGCGGGACTGAAGGCGTCGATGCTCGGCACGACGAAGCGTCGGGACGGGAAGCTACAGGTCACCTACGCCGGCCACCCGCTCTACTTCTTTGCCCAGGACAAGAAGGCGGGACAGGTCAACGGCCAGGGCTTCGTCCACTTCGGCGGGGCCTGGTGGGTCGTCTCGGCCGCGGGCGTGAGCATCAAGTCGAAGCCCTGAACCGGTTGCTCGGTGCTGCCGGAATTGAGGCTGGCAGCACCGAGCGATCGCTCAGTGAGCGAAAGGAGGACTCAATGGAGTTTCTGGTCGAGTTTGAGGTCGAGGTTCCCGAGCGAACGCGCGAGAGCGAGGTCGAGCGGCGCTCGCGCGCCGAAGCGTCCGCGGCGGCCAGGCTCGTGGACGAAGGCCATCTCCTTCGCGTCTGGCGACGCAGCGCGGTCGCGGAGGACACAACCGTGATCGGCCTCTACGCCGCCGACAGCGAGGAGGAGCTCGACGGCCTGCTCCGCGCGCTGCCTCTGGCCGACTGGATGCAGGTCACGATCATCCCGCTCGCGCCGCATCCGAACGACCCGGCACAGGTCGCACCATGAGCCGGCTCCCCGAGCCTCGGCTGACCCTGGTCTACCGCCTCGAAGCTATCCTCGGCGAACCGCTCGACCTCGGCGAGGTGAGCCAGGGGCACCGGCGCATCGTCCCGCAGATCAGCGGCACCTTCGAGGGGCCTGACGTGAAAGGGAAGCTGCTGCCGGGCGTAAGCGCCGACTGGCAGATCGTCCTGCCGGACGGTACCGCCATCGCCGACATCCGCTACACGCTCCAGACTGACGCCGGCGCCCTGCTCTACGTGCAATCACGAGGCGTGCGCCACGGCAGCCCCGAAGTGCTCGCACGTCTCCGCCATGGCGAGGACGTCGATGCGAGCGAGTACACCTTCCGTACCTCCACCCAGATCGAGACCGCGTCCCCCGACCTCGACTGGCTGAACAAAGGCGTCTTCATAAGCGTCGGCGGCCGCCTGCAGGGAGGCGTGATCTACGAGACCTACCTGGTCGCATGACGCCGCCGTCTCCCGAGCCTCAGAAGGTGACAATCGTCACCGGCGCCTCGCAAGGCATCGGCGAAGGCATCGCAGCGGCGTTCCTTCGGGCCGGTCATGCCGTCGTCGCGACCTCGCGCTCGATCCACCCCTCCGGTGAGCGTGACTTCCTCACGGTCCCCGGTGACATCGCCGAGGCGGAGACCGCTCAGCGCGTGGTCGAGTTGGCACTCGACCGGTTCGGACGGATCGATACGCTGATCAACAACGCCGGACTCTTCATCGGCAAGCCGTTCACCGACTACACGCTCGATGAGTACGCCGCGGTCACAGCGGTCAACCTCACCGGGTTCTTCCACATCACCCAGCGCGCGATCCGACAGATGCTCGCCCAGGGCGGTGGCCACGTCGTCAGCGTCAGCACCAGCCTCGTCGACCACGCCAGGAGCGCGGCGCCTGCCGGTCTGGCGTCGCTGACCAAGGGAGGACTGGACGCCGTCACGCGCTCACTCGCCATCGAGTACGCCACGCGCGGTATCCGGGTCAACGCGGTCTCTCTTGGAGTCATCAAGACGCCGATGCACGATCCCGCGTCCTACGACGCCGAGGCCGCCGTTCACCCGATCGGGCGGATGGGTGAGATCAGCGACGTCGTCGAGGGGATCCTGTACCTCGAACAGGCGAGTTTCGTCACCGGCGAGACGCTGCACATCGACGGCGGTCAGGCCGCCGGGCATTGATGGCTGACGCGGACGAGCGTGCGGCCTTCGGGTTGAAGTCGAGACCCGGCTAAACGTGCGGCGACTGGAGATCTGCCGTCCACGTTCTGACGCACTCGAAGCGCATGGGAGTTGCGCAGGGAGTTGCGCAGCGCCTCTAAGCCGCATGGTTATGCGGTCTCAGTCGGATCTCGAAAACCGTTAACGGCGGATTCGTCGTTCGAGGGTTCGAATCCCTCCCCCTCCGTTGTTCCCGGCGTTTTGCCTGCAAACGAGTTTCCGGCCCCCGAGGGTGCTCCCCGCAACAGAGACCAAGGGAGCGTTATGCGGAGTGCGGATGTTGCCGCGCAGGTTGCCGCGCAGCAGCAACTCGCTGATCCGCCCCTTTCCAGGCCAACACGGGGCCGCCCCGCCCCGCCCTACCGAACTGGGGAACGCGGCGTGGGCTTATGACCACCCATGCGCCGTCTGCCTCATGCACTACGTTTGCCGCAATGATCGTGCGCATCGCAGGAGAGGGCCGTTGGCGCATCGCGGATGGGCGCGCGCGCGAACTGCTCGCCGAAGACCTGCGGCTCCTGCGCGCGGTCGACGACGAGTGCGAAGTCGACTACCGGTATCAATTGCTCGCTCTCTGCCGCTACGTGCGCCAGCACGGCCAGCGCCTACCAAGCGTTGCGCGCGGCGCCGACCTCACGATCCCGTCGCCCGAGATGACGCTGGCCGAGACCGTCGAGCTGTTAGCCGAGCGATCCGGCCTCTAGAGCCGCCGCTCGAACGCACCCGTTCAACGATCTCGAGCAGCAGCACCACCCCGGCCACGATTGCTGCCCAGATCGCGATATCAACTAGAAGCTCCATCCCCGCGGCGTGAGTGTAATCGGGATCTATTCACGTTTCTGTGATCGAGCGATTGCAGCGCATGAGCAGCCCGCTCGAGCCAAATTCCGCCTGGGCGCAGAGCGCATATGCAGGACGCGATACCGTTGCGACATGGCCATATTCGACGTGCCAAAGCGGTTCAGCCGACAATGGGTGCAGCGCAAAGTGCCGCAGATGGACTCGACGGAATTCCACGCCATGTTCCACGAGGCCGCGACCCGCGGCTGGGACGAGGACGAGCTACGGCAGTTGGCTCGGATGTGGGCGGACGAGAGCGGCCAGGCGGAACTCAAGGGCGCGTCCGAGCGGTAGAGCCCCTTTTCGTCGGGTGGGCCGATGGGTCGGCGGACGGCGCCTGTCGGAGACGACTAACGAGCCTTGCGCGTACGCGTCCGCAGTCGTCGGGCGCGATCTCGGACTGCTCGCTTCGCGACCTACTCGGCGACTTGCCTCCGCTGGATCTCAGTGCCGATCTCGTCGAAGAGCGATTCCACCGCGACAGGCGCGCAATCAACCGGCGGTGTGCCTCAACCTGGTCGACCGCGCCCTCGAGCGCCCGGAGCTCCTTCTTCGTGAACGCTGCCCAGCGATCGATCAGGCGGAGCTTCGCCATGCTCTCACTGCGCCCCGCTCATCGGGCTCCGATGGCTTCGGAGATGCGATAAGTGTGAGGTGCAGGAACCCTGGTGGGGGTATTCCTCCTCCACCCGATCTGCCGGGGATCTTACGAGGGGCTCGCCGTGCACACAGCGTCGGCGAGCCCTCGCGTTTCAACTCCCCGGCGACGCGGGCGAGACGCGCCCGTCTTCCCACTGCTTGAGGGTCGGAAGCTGCCAGGCTACCCCCGGTACTCTCGGTCTCGCCCGCGCCGTCGCGCGAGCGTACGCCGAAACGCCGAAGCTGGCTAGTCCGTCGGGTAGCTACGACCGCTTGGCGTGAGCCGCACCGTGGGCGGGCGCACGTCGGTGTCAACGCGCACCAGGCCCACTGAGAGCAGATATTCCCACACGGGGTTCGTCGCCGCGGGCACGATGCCCCCTTCTTGCAGCGCACGGATCGTCGCGTACTCCTCATCGGTCAGGCCATGCGAGTGCGCCACCCAGGGGAGATTACGGCGCCTAAGGCGTGCCTGCCACGCCAATGCGTCCGTCACACCCCGGGCCATTGACCTTCCTCTGCGCGACTAGGGAGACGCAGGAACCCCGGTTGGGAGGCATTCCTTCCTCCATCCAACCTGCCGGGGAACTTACGAGAGCCCACGCTGGGCGCGAGCAGCCGGCGACCCGCTCGACCTCTAGCTCCGTCCGGAACGGCTCGGAATCTCCACACACGCGCTTGCGGAGAGTGGTGGCCGGCGGGATCTCCTGTGATGGGCATCGCAACGCACGAGGTCGGCAACCGTCACCGCGTTTGCCGAGCGTGCGCAAATGGGCATCACCATGCGATGGACGCGCCCGAAGAATCTCCGACTCACGCACCGCGACCGCCCAGCCAAGACGAGGCCGTCGCGGCAGCACCGCCGGTGCGCGAGCCAGAACCCCCCAGCGATGCTGGCGAGCCGATGGGCGCAAAGAATGCCGACCGGCCCGCGATGCTCGGCAGGCGTTTCCGCCTCACGATGGCGGGCGGAATGGTCACAGGCTTGATAGTCGCGCTCCTCGGCCACCAGCTACTCGCAGACACTTGGAAGTCGAACGGTTGGAGCTGGCTGCTCGCGGTGATCGGTGGGATAGCCGTCGGGGGAGCCATGACGCTCTTCATCTACGGCGTCAGCACAGACCGCACAGACACCGATCCCAACAAGCCCCACGGGCAAGCAGACGTAACAACACAGGGCGAGTGGAGCAGAACGAAAGAGCGGCGCCGACGACGAATTCGACTTCGCAGGCCGCGCGCATAGCTGACCACGGCGCCCACTCCTGCTGCCTCTCAGTATGGAGAGCAGCCCGCCAATTCCTGAAGACCCGCACGAAAGTGGCCATTTGCAGCTGTTCTAGTCGCGGAAGGTAGGCGCGAGGGGAAGTCCGCATGGGACGCCGGCTACGTGCGGTGGCAGCTCCTAATGCATGAGCTGTTCGGCTCTAGTCGCGGATGACGATCTCTGTTCCGACGCGGATGACCCGCTCCCAGGGGATGACGGGGTGGCCGTGCACTTTCGCTTGTTGCGGTCCCCCGCTGCCGTGGGTGCCGATGCCGTAGCGCTCGAGGATGCCGAGTTTGCCGGCGCAGAGGCCGGTGACACGCAGGTGGCCTCCGACGAGCTCCCCTCGGACGTCGTGCACGCGCCCCAGCTGCTGTCCGGACTCGCTGACGACCTTGCGGTTTAGGATTTCCGATAGTCGCATCAGGATCCCGGCAGCTTGCTGACGAGGGATGCCCAACGCTTGTCGCCGCGGTTCAACCGCAGCTCCGCTGCTGCGTGCTTCAGGGTCACGACGGAGGTGACGGAGTCGACCTCCGACCAGGGCACGTGCACGGCGTCCCCCGCGAGATGGGCGGCGAGCTTGCCGAGGCGTCCCCGGGTGCGCCATGCGTTGCCGCCGACGATGATCTCCACCACCTCTGGGGAGTCGCTGTCGAGACCGGAGATCTCAAGATCGTCGACCTTCCCGCAGTTGTGCCCGTGGCCGTCGACGAGCTGATGATCGAGGACGCTGAGGGCGATGTCGACTTCGGTGACCTTGCTCATCCTTGCCCTCCGTGCGTGAGCAGCATTAAGGGGATGGCTGCAACGGCGATCGCGAGAATGATGACGAAGTAGAGGCCTCCGAGGAAGTTGGCCAGCCTCCCGTTCACCTCTGCACCCATGTAGGCGCGGTCGTTGGCAACGAGCAGGATCGGCAGGTATGTGAGGGGCAGCGCCACGACCGAGAAGATGACCGAGTACTCGGTCAGCTTGACGGGGTCGTAGCCGGTCATGACCAGCAGCGCGGCGAGCGCGAAGATCGCCAGCCACGAGAGCGTGAAGCGCGAGGCGGCGGCGGGCCGCTCCTTCTTGCCCCACCTCCAGCCGAAGAACTGAGCCAGGTTGTAGGCGCCGGCGAAGGACGTCTCGATGGCCGCGCCGCCGACGGCGAAAAGGATGCCAACGAGCGCCAGCAGCAGCCCCACTTGCCCGAGCTCATGTTCGGCGACCAGAGCTGGCGTCCCCAGGAACGCGGGCGAGATCCCCCTCGGCAGGAAGAGCACCCCGGCGACGATCATCAGCGCGAAGGAGAGAGAGCCGCCAAGGGCGTAGCCGATGATCGCCGCTACCTTGTTCAACCGCAGATCCTTGAGACCCCAGCGGTCCTCGACGGCCCCCGAGGAGTAGAAGTAGACCTCGTAGGGAGTCATCGCCGCACCCAGCAGACCGACCACGAAGTAGAGGTAGACCAGCAGGCTGCCGCCGGAGTGAGAGCCGGGCACGAAGCCGTGCGCTACCTGGCCCCAATCGGGATGAAGCTTGATCGCTGCGACGACGAAGACGAGCAGGCCAAGGCCGAGATAGCCGAAGACGCGCTCGAGCCACACAAACGGCAGCACCCAGGAGCAGACGACCAGCGCCAGCACCGCGAGCGGGATCAAGAGACGATAGGGAAGGCCTGAGAGCAGCTGGAAGCAGATCGCCACACCTCCGACCTCTGCTGCACAGGTCATCAGATTGACGACCTGTGAGGCGATCAGCGTCGCCAGTCCCGCACCGAACCCCGTCCGCTCACGGACAAGGTCGAAGACAGGGCGTTTGGCGACCGCCGAGACGCGTCCGCACATCTCCGAATAGACGATGATCCCGACCACTCCGATGACGACGACCCACAGCAGCTGGAAGCCAAAGATCGCTCCCGCCTGCGTGTTGAAGACGAGGTCGCCGATATCGACGAAACCGCCGATCGCCGACATGATCCCCAGGGAAACGGCGAGGACACTCTTGAGGTTCACTTGAGCCCCTTGCCGATTTTCTGGCTCTCCTGGGCGGCCGCCTGCAGCTCACCGCCGATCGCGCGCTTCTCCTCCTTGGAGGCGCCACCGAGGCGCTTGAGGTCGGCGCGCACTTGAGAAGCGAGAACCGCCAACTCGCGGAGCTTTGACTCAAGCGCGGGCTCGGTCTTCGCCGCCTTCAACGAGGCCTCGGCCTGGGAGGCCGCCTGGTAAAGGTCGGAAGAGTGCTCGCGGAGGTAAATGCGCGTCGTCTTGCCGGAGACGGCGTCTTCGGCCAGCAGCGCTCCCTCGGCGGCCAAGGACCGCAGCGCCTTCGACTGTTGCGCGAGTGGCTTGACTCCGAGCTTGCCGCCGCCGCCGCAACCTGAGCAGACAAGGGCCACGATCACCCCCAGAACGACCGCGCGTTCTCGGCGTATCGACACGCTCCAGCATTCGCGCCTCGGGGCCGATGACCTCTGAGCTTGCGCACGCACGCGGCCGCGCTACGGATGTGCTGACTCGGCGGTCTCGGCCCGCGGCACGCGAGTAGCCCGGCTGCTTCTGCTCCGTGACCCCCTCCTTTCAGCCGCGCGCCCCACGGCTCACTCGCAGCCCGGCCACCCATCAGCCGCGTGACTACTCCAGCTAGCGCGTCCTACACGCGCGCCTTGGTCGGTTTGCGCGGGGACGGCTTGCGTGCAGTGAGAGGGCTGTCCGCGTCGAGCGTTTGTGTCAGTTCGATCAGGCGTCGCACGATCCCCGTGGCGCCGACCACGCGGGCGGGCACGGCGTCGCGGTGGCCGGCTCGCTGTAGCGCACGCAGGCCGGCCAGGTCGAGGAAGCGAAGCTCGCTGAGGTCGATGACGCTTGGCGGCGAGTGCTTTCTCGTGTGAGCGAGCTCTGCTTCGAGTTGCTCCGCGGTATTCAGGTCGAGCTCGCCAATCAGTCGCAGACCGACCCGACCCGACTCGGCCTGGCCGCGTATCACTAGGAGGGTTGCGGCCTGGTGGTGTGCTCTCATTCCCCGGACTCCGATCGCGAAAAGACGCACAGCTCGGGACGGAAGATGTCGCCGGTCACGTCCGAGTTGCTGTCTCCCGCTGATTGCGAGTTGCGATTGCTGCGTGGTTTGCGAGCCACCATGACCCGTTCGACGGGGCAAAGGCCATATCCACGTCCTCTCTGCGCCCTCGCTGGGACTCTGCGGGATCGACGAACCGGGCGCGGATCTCGTGTGGGAGAAGGTGCTGCCGGCCGCCCGGCGCGTGGCGGACCGCGCGACGCGAGGTCTGACCCCGCGACCGGCACGCGGATGCCGATCGGCGGTGATCTTGGCTGGTAACGCGGGTGGTAACGGCTAATGCGTCCCGGACGCGTATTGCGTCCTGGCGCGCAGGGCCTACGCCTCAACCATGCGGCCTGAACACATCGCGCGACGTCGGATCGAGGCCTCTCATCCGCATGCAAAAGTCCTAGCAAAGCAACGGACTGGTCTGTAGTCTTCGAACCGCTCATGGCAGCTCGTCCCGGGCAGAGAGCGGGGCAGATCCCGTTTCGCCCGCCGCTGCGAGCGGCGGGTGGTGATGCTCGCGAGCGGATCCTTGGGACTGCGTACGAACTCTTCACCCAGCATGGCCTGGTGGCCGTGGGCGTCGACCGCATCGTGGCCGAGGCGGGCGTTGCGAAGACAACCCTCTACCGGCACTTCCGCTCGAAGGATGGCCTGGCAGTCGCCGTGCTGCTGCGCCACGAACAGCTATGGACGCGGAGGTGGCTTGAGCCAGAGGCGGCGCGCCTGGCGAGCTCTCCCGGAGGCGGTCCCGTCGCGATCTTCGATGCGCTCGACGAATGGTTTGGTCAAGCCGACTACGAGGGCTGCCTTTTCATCAACGCCCTGCTCGAGACACGCGATCACGCGAGCCCGGTGCGCAAGGCAGCCATCGCCGCAATCGAGCACGTCTACCAGGTCGTACAGCGATTGCTCGACGAGGCAGGGGTTGCCGACTCCGAAGCGTTGGCGCATCAGATCCAGATCATCATGCGAGGCTGTATCGTCGCCGCCGTCGAGGGCCACGTCGACGCCGCCCGGCAAGGGCGCGTGGCTGCCCGACGGCTCCTCGAGGCTTGACGCGGATCTCGCGGCCTAGGCGCGTCTCGACGCGGCCCACCCGCGAGCATCGAGAACTTCAAGAGGAGCTGCCCCAAGCCGAGTGGCCGAAGCGGAGGCGCTCAGCCTGCTGGAGACGCTGCAGTCGCTTCTCTATAACCACAACCTGACGGTCAGTCCCGGCTGCGCAGGAATGAGCTCCAGACGTGAGACGAGCTGGCGCGCGATCCAGAGGCCCGCCCGTCCAGGTCGCTCGGGCGTCGGCGGCACGTAGCCGGCGAGCGGATCGTCGAGCCCCGGCCCGTCGTCCTCGATCTCGCAGACGAACCAGCCCTCCACAAGGCCTGCGCGCAGGGCGGTCGGTCCGCCGCCGTGCCGGAGTGCGTTCTCGAACACTTCGTTTGCGGCGACGAGCATGTTCACGACCTGTGCCCTCGGTACGCCAGCGCCGGCGAGCTCGGCCGAGAGCTCCTCGCGGAGCGCGATCGCGTCATTCGTCGGCGCCAGCGAGCGGAGTGGGATCTCCCGCGGCAAGGGCGTGAGCGCTGCGACGATGTCGTGGGGGTCGTGATAGTGCGGGCCGATGTCGTCGCCTCCCGCGACGACGTGCGGGTGCGTCCTCCAGACGGCGTCGATCACGGCGTCCGGCGCGGTCCTGGCGTCGTAGACGCACAGGACGTGCGCCGGCCGGTCGGCGAACGCGCGGTTCAGGACCGCCTCGTACGAGATCCAGTCGTCCCAGCCGGAGCGGGTCGGGCCGAGCGGAATCTCGCCCGCGACACGGACGGACGTCGAGCCTGCTGCTGTCAATCGCCGCAGCGTTGCGTCGTAGGAAGCGAGCGCGTCGATGGGACGGACGTAGAAGTCGTCGCAGTCGGTGAAGGACACCCGCTCGGCGTCGGCGCCGAGCTCCTCGCGGAGCAAGGCCCAGTGGCGGCGGTTGAGCACTGCGACAGTCGGGCCCTCACCAAGGCCTGCACGAAGGAAGGGCGCGACGCGGGAGACGAACGTCTCGTCGCCGTCCACCACCAGCGCCTCATGGAGTAGCCCCGGTTGCGAGCGCGTGCCAAGCTGCTTGTTTTCCAAACGCACCTGGAGTTTTCTATAGGCCCCTGCGAGGTGGCGTCAAGGGTCTTCTAAGGATCGAGCATGGGCGGGCGGGCCGAGCGTGGCGGCGCGAAGCTTGTCGAGGGTCTGCTCCTCTATCTGCCTCACGCGCTCGTGACTGATTCCGAGCGCCTCGCCGATCGCCCGCAAAGTCTTCGGGGGGCCATCGAGACCATAGTGTTGGTACAGGATCTCGCGCTCCCGGGCCGTGAGAGCCTTCGTCAGGTCGCGGATCCGCTCGATCTCGAGGCGCGACAGAATCCGGTCGAACTCCTCCTCAGCCACCGGATCGGCGAGAGCATCCTCGCCGGTGCGTGACAGCCCGTCGTCGTCCATGACCTGCATCTGCAACGGCTGCGGCGCGCGCTCCGCGGCGAGCAGGCTCTCGACCTGGTCTCGCGGCAGACCGACGAGTGCGGCAAGCTCGTTTCTCGACGGCTCGCGTCCGTGCGCCTGAACGTGCGTGCGCCGAGCCTCCCGGATGCGTGCGAGCCCGCGTTGCGCGCGATCCGAAAGAACCGTCGGCCGCGTCAGCTCCGAGATAAGCTGCTGCATGGCCTGCCTGACCCACCACCTGGCGTAGGCCCAGAATGGGTTGCCGAGCGAGGGATCGAAACGCCTCATCGCGCGCAGGAGCCCGACGACTCCCTCCTGGAGCAGCTCGGAGCGCTCGACCGTCTCGGCACCGCGATACAGTCGCGCGGCACCCGCGATCGCCGGCAGGAACGCTTCCACGAGCTCGGCGCATGCGTCCGAATCGCCCGCAGCAGCTGCCATTACCAGCTGCCGCTCGCGCGCGGGCGTCAGCGCCGTCCAGGTCGCCGCAGCCTCGCCGACCGGGACAGCCACGATGGAATCGCAGTGCCTACCGAGGGTGATCCGGAGAAGCGTCTCCTCTTCCGCGGTGCTGTCGGCGACCACCTCGAAGTCGTCGTTAACGCTCTCCTCCACCGTCTGCGCGCCCGAACCGCCCGCCAAGTCGAGGTTCGTGCCCGCGTCTCTCGCATGCGGATCGGCCACGCCATAAACGGCGTCCTCGTCGGCGATGACTTCGATGTCGGTGTCCCAGTCAGCTCTCGGCTCGATGACGCAGCCGAGGAGGCAAAAGTCGAGAGTCGCGGTAAGAACTGGGACGCCGGCGTCGAGCCGGACCATATCTCCGGGCACGAGCCCCTGCTCGCCCCCGCGGGCAAAGCGCTGCGTCGACGGCGGGAGGCCGCTCATGCGGTACCGGAAGGAGAAGCCGAAACTGGCCACGGGCGAAGGTAAGCGGCGCGAGCCTACAACCGGGCCCTCGTCCGAGCAAATGACGAACCGAGCACAGGTCCACGTCGGTCGACTGGCCGGGGCGGTGGCGTCCGTGCAGCCCGACCGCGGTCGTGAGAACGGCTATGCCGCTCTCACGAGTCTCGGAGTTCAGAGTCTGCGGGTGGCTGCCGGGTAGGCACCAGCAGGAGGAGGTGGCTGTCGACGATCGCCGTGGCTATGTCGACGAGCTTCAGGCCGCTGCGCGCGGAGTGGTCGCGCAGCATCCCGAACGCCCTGCGGGCATCGATCGCGTTGCGGGCCATCAGGATACCCTTGGCCTGTTCGATCACCGCCCGTCGCCCGAACGCTCCCTGCAGCTTGTGGTACTCGGTGAAGCGCAGCAGCGTGACGTCGATTGTGCCCTGCAGCTCCTCGGGAGAGGCGTCGACGAGATAGGCGTAGACGCCGCGTCTGGCCGCCTCGCGCACATAGGCAGCGTTCTCGGCGGAGAGCAGCGCGATCACTGGGCAGGTGGACTTCTTCACGATCTGCTCGATCAGGCCGAGCGCGTGCTGCATGGAGAAACCGAGCTCCACCAAGGCGACATCCGGTCGCTCCCCTGCAGCCACGGCGGCGACTGCTCTTACGTCGATCTCGCGCGAGATCACCTCGTGCCCGAGCGCGGCCACCACCTCGGCGAGCGAATCGAGTCGCTCGCGCTCCTCGGTCGCGATCAGAACCCGCAGCGGCGCAATCTCGTTCTCAACCATGCGTAGCAATGAGCAAGACCATCGCTGCATTCGCCAGGTCCGCCTCGACGAGACGCCGTCCACAGCGAACGATCGAGACCATCTCGACCGGGAACGCGTGATCCGCGACGAGTAGACGGCGCGTGCGGCGTCTAGACCGTATAGTGCCCGTCGGCGTCGAGCAAGAAGTCGCGCCCGGTGATCTTGTAGACCTGTTCCTTGAGGTCAACGAGCGGATGGCCCGGCTCGTAGACATCGACGTTTTCAAGCAACCTGGCGACAACTTCGGCCTCCTCGTCTGTCCAGACGAGCGTAATCCCGTGCTCTCGGCGCCTACGCGAACCTCCGCGGGGCATGCTGGGCCTCCGGCTGATGTCAACAACTGATTCGTCTCGGCCAATAGGACTCCGGCGCGCGCGTGTCAAGCCATGAGCAGAAACGCCGGCCTTCAGGCAGGCGCTGAGCGCGAGCTCAGGACGAAGAGGCACCCCACGAGCTTTGGAGAGGTGTAGCCTCGGAGTCGGGCTTCAAGCGCAGGCATCGTGACCTGGCGACTTGTCTCGTTGCCTCGGCCTCGCAGGGCGTGCGGACGCTGCTGGAGGCGGCGCTGGCGGTCAGCTACGCGCGGCCGTTCACCAGGAGCGACGCGAGCCAGCCGCCCTCACCCGCCTCGCGCAAATGAGGAACAACGCTCCTAGGTCCGTACATCTAGCGAGCGCCGCCGCGGGCGGCAACTCGGCTTTCACGGTCGGGCGATCCGTGTCGCCGTGCCCAGGCTTCTTGACCCCCGGTTGTGCCGGGCTCTATCTTCCTCTTTATCGTTCAAGAATGGAGGGCGGCTCGGTGAAGCTCGCGCTTGATCCGTACATGTTGCGCACGGTGCCGCTCCATGAGCTTCCGGAGCTGGTCGCGAGCCTCGGGTACCGCTCGATCGAGCTCTCCCCGCGCCCGGACTTCATTCCGTTCTTCGTGCATCCGAGGGCGGACCGCTCGACGATCGCGCGCTTCAAGTCGGCGCTTACGGACGCCGGGGTAGAGATCGCATCGATTCTGCCGCTCTATCGCTGGGCGAGCCCGGATGAGGACGAGCGCCAAGCCGCAATGCGCTACTGGCGCCGCGCCATCGAGATCGCCGTGGAGCTCGAAGTCCGGGTCATGAATTCGGAGCTGAACGGCCGGCCCGAGGCGGCGAGCGCCAGCGAGGCCCAGTTCTGGCGCTCGCTCGACGAACTCCTCCCGATCTTCGAGCGCGAGAAGATCGACCTCCACCTCGAGCCGCACCCCGACGACTTCATCGAGGACGGCTTCGCCGCAGTCGACATCATCCGCGGCATCGACCACGAGCGAGTGTCCTTCCTCTACTGCGCTCCGCACACCTTCCATCAGGGCGGGGACATCGCGGGGATCATCGACTACGCCGGAGAGCTCCTGACTCACGTCCATGTGGCGGATTCCTTCGATCACCGGGCATCTTCCGGCCTCCGCTACATCGTCAACCCACCCGGTTCCGCCGCGCGCGTCCACCAGCATCTCGACATCGGCCAGGGCGAGGTCGATTGGGACGTCTTCTTCTCGTCGCTCGAGCGGCACAGCTTCGACGGGATCATGACGGTCTGCGTCTTCGCCTGGGAGGATCGGGCCCAAGACTCGTGCGTCTTCAACCGCGAGCAGATCGAACGCCGTCTCGGCGCGATCTGAGAGGGGACGGGCGCCTTCCGCGACGGTTGACGCGCCCTACCTCCCCGAGTACTGTCTCATTCAAGGGAACGCTTTGTCTCAGTAAATGAGAATCACAGATCTCACGCTGGTAAGGGGGCTCGATGTCGTCGAACTTCTCGGCGACCGCGAAGAGATGAGCGCCGCGGAGTTGTGCGCCGCTCTGGGCACGCCACGGGCGACCGTCTACCGGACGCTGGCCGTCTTGCAGCGCAGGGGCTACGTGACCCGTTGTCGTACCTCGCGGACGTTCCGTCTCGGGCCGAGCTTGCTGAAGCTCGGCGCCCACGCGCGCCGCTTCGCCCTCATTCCGGTCGCTCGGCCGGCCCTTGCGGAATTGCGGGATGCTACCGGCGAGACGGTCAGCCTCGCGATCGTCGAGGACAGCCGGATCTTCTACGCGGAGATCCTCGACTCGTTTTTCTCACTTCGGCCCTCCGCGGTCGCGGGGCAACAGGTCGCGCCGCATTCGACGGCGATCGGTAAGAGCGTGCTGGCCGCGATGCCGGCACGAGACCGTCAAGCACTCCTCGCTCCGGAGCCCTTCGAGGCGTTCACCGCGAACACGGTCACGAGCGCCGCGGTGTTGGAGCGCGTACTCGACGAGACGCACGCGCGAGGCTACGCGCTCGACCGTGAGGAAACCGAGATCGGGGCAAGCTGTGTGGCGGCGGTGATTCTTGGACGTGATGGCATGCCGGTCGCTGCGCTGTCGGTTTCGGGTCTCACCGCGCGCATGCCCGAGGCCGCCATCCCGCCACTGGGCGAACAGGTACGCGCCTGGGCAGCGCGCATCTCCGACGACTACGCCCGCATCGCGCAGAGCGACGCAGCCGGGGCGATCCCGGCCGGAACGAAGGGATGCTCGTGAGAAAAAAACCGGTACTCATCCTCGCTGCCGTGCTGATCGGTTCCACAGGCACCGCACTTACAACAGGTGCGTCGGCGCACCGCTCGAGTCAGGTGACGCTCACCGTGCTCGAGCACCAGTCGCTGAGGGTCAAGGCGCTCAAGAGCACGATCATTCCCGCGTTCGAGGCGGCCGAGCGCGCCAAGGGCAAGGATGTAAAGGTCAACCTGGTGCAGGAGATCCTGCCGGACGACCAGTTCGCGACCAAGCTCACGCTGCAATACAGCCAGGGCAAGGGCCCCGACGTCACCTCCTTCGTCGCGGGCGCCGTTCCGGATTTCGCCGCGGCCGGCTACCTCATGGATCTGACAAGCAGGGCACGCGCTTGGCCAGACTGGCAGAAGTTCTACCCCCGCGCGCGCGACCTGAGCACGCAGGGAGACGGCAAGATCTACAGCCTCCCGCGCGGGGCGACCGTGCTGCAGTTATTCTACCGGCGGGATGTCCTGAAGAAGAACGGCATCTCAACAGCTCAACCGGCGTCCTGGAAGGCACTGATCGATCGAATGGTGCAACTCCAGAAGAAGATCGGTGCGCCCGCGATCACAATACCGGCCGGTACGCAGTGGGGCGGCGGCACCTTCGACGAGGGATTCGTCAACGTCCTGCTCGGCACCGGTAGCAAGCTCTACGACTCGGCCTCCAAGAAGTGGATCGTCCGCAGCCCGGGGCTCAGCGCAGCGTTCAACTTCTACTACCAGCTCAAGCAGAGCGACCTCCTGCCTGTCGACGCGCTCCTCTCGCCACAGCCGTGGCAGCCGACGAAGTACGTCGGTTTCGTCAAGGGCACACTCCCGGTCACGACGTCCGGATCCTGGGCATGGCAATACGACTGGGGCCCCGACGGGGCGGCGCCGATTCCAGGGCTCACCTCGAAGGTGGGCACGTGGCTCTTCCCCTCGCGCACCGGGAAGCCGTTCGTGACCGCGAACCTCGACTGGGCCTGGGCGATCGCGAAGAGCACGAAGAACCCGGACGTCGCGTGGGACTGGGTCACGTTCCTCAACACCGGCAAGGCGCTCGCGCAAGACATCACCGCCGCTGGCTCGCTCTCCCCGCGCTCCGACATCAGGGGCGTCGCGCCGTACAGCCACCACAAAGTTCTGGTCGATGCCGAGAAGGAACTCGCAACGGGCCGGTTTTTCCGGCCTGCCACGGGCATCGTCAAGATCCAGCAAGCCGTGGGCCAGGCCACCGAGGACATCCTCACCGGCAAGGCCGACGGCAAGCAGGCAGCCGATGAGTTCGCGACCTTGGCCACGAAGCTGCTCGGATCGAAAGCAGTGAAGAACGGGTGAGCACAACCGTCGGTGCCGCGGAGCCCCCCCATCGT
>JALYLC010000401.1 GCA_030774435.1 Actinomycetota bacterium | reverse complement strand
TCTGGGCGGCGCGCATGCCGGCACCGCGACCGCCGATCCGCCAGCCGCTCCGGCTCATGGTCTCGGCACTGCGCAGGGCGAACGTGATCTCGGGGGTCTGGCTGATCGCGCTGCCCTCGCTGCTGTTCGGTTGCCTGGCCGTGCTCGGTCCGCTCAGCCTCGACGCCGTCGGCGTCGGCGCGCTGGGCATGACGGTCTTCTGGGTCGCGAGCGCCGCGACAGGAGCCGCGCAGAGCCCGCTGCTCGGCCGCTGGTCGGATCGCCGCGGGCGGCTCGAGCCCGTGCGGGCAGGGCTGGTCGCCTCGATCGCCGTGTCGCTCACGATCCCGCTCGCCGACAGCCGCGCGACGCTGATCGCACTCGTGCTCGCGGCCTCGGTCGTGTACAACAGCTTCTGGGTGCCGGGGGGCGCGCTGCTGACCGAGGCCGCCGAGTCGCACGGGCTCGAGCCGGGGTTCTCGTTCGCGCTCTTCAACTTCTCCTGGGCGCCCGCCGGGGCGATCGGCGCGATCGCCGGCGGCTGGCTCGCAGACCTGCTCGGGAACGCCAGCTCCTACCTGGTGCTGGCGTCCATCTGTGGCGTGACGCTGCTCGTGATCACGCCGCGCCGGGTGGCGATCGCCTGCTAAGAGCGCCCGCACGCCTGGGGTCTGACCCGCGACGTGCGGGTCTGACCCCAAGCGTGCGGACCTGGCACCGGGCGTGCACGTTTCCGCAAACCCTCTGGCCATGCGGAATGTGCGCAACCCGCGAGCAATCGACAGCGTGTGTCCCACGGAGCTGTCGGCAACGTCCCACCTCGCAAAGGCGCATGGTTGAGCGGATGGTCGCCCAGGGGTCAGGTCCGCACGCCCGGGGTCAGACCCCGGCTGGCGGGGTCAGACCCCAAGCGTCTGGACCCCAAGCGTCTGCTTAAAGAAGCGCGGGGTGTATGTTCCCCGCACGGTGAACGACAGGAGGATCCGATGAGCGAGAGCAGCCCGCTCGTGATCCGCCAAGAGGACGGGCGTCTCTTCGAGGCGCTGGGGGCCCCTGTCTGGCGGCTCGTGCATCCCAAGACCGTCGGCTCGTCGCAGCTCGGCATGTCGCTCTGCCTGATGGCGCCGGGAGATGAGATCCGCCGGCACTCGCACGACTACGAGGAGGCGTACTACGTGTTGCGCGGCGCCGGCTCGATGTACGTCGAGGGCGAGCCGCCGATCGACCTGGAGCCGGGAGTCGCGGTGTACGTGCCGCCGGGACGCGTGCACGGCCAGGTGGCCGATCGCGGCCAGCCGCTCGACATCATCCTGGCGCTCACGCCGCCGCCGGTCGAGGGCGAGCCGCCGCGCTTCGCAGAGCCGTCCGCGTGAGCGCATCGGCCGACACGATCGCGCTGATCGAGGAGAAGGCGCGGTTCTCGCGCGCGGAGACCGTCCGCCTGATCCAGATCGCCAAGGTCGGCCACTTCGCGTCGTCCTTCTCGTGCGCCGAGATCCTCGCCACGCTCTACTACGGCGTCATGCAGCTGCGCCGCGGCGAGCCCGACTGGCCCGATCGCGACCGCTTCCTGTTCGGCAAGGGCCATGCCGCTGCCGCGCTCTATCCGCTGCTCGCCGACTGGGATTTCTTCGGCAAGGACGTGCTCGACGAGTACACGCGGCTGGGCAATCCGCTCGGGGACCATCCCGACATGAGCCGGGTTCCGGGCATCGACTTCAGCTCGGGCTCGCTCGGGCACGCACTCTCGGCCGGGCTCGGGATGACGCTCGGGGGCCGGCTGGCGGGGCGCGAGTTCAACGTCTTCGCCCTGCTCGGCGACGGTGAGCTGCAGGAGGGGCAGGTGTGGGAGGCGGCCATGTCGGCCGCGCACCATCGCGCCCGGCGGCTGGTCGCGATCGTCGATCGCAACGAGCACTCGCTCGACGGCAAGGTCGAGGACGTGATGGGCGTCGAGCCGCTGCCCGACAAGTGGCGCGCCTTCGGCTGGGAGGCGCACGAGGTGGACGGCCACGACGTGCCGGCGCTGCTCGCCCTGCTGCAAGGCATCGTCGCGGACGAGGCGCGAACCTCGCCGGCCGTCGTGATCGCGCACACCGTCAAGGGCAAGGGCGTCTCGTTCATGGAGAGCGAGCTCGGCTGGCACCTCGGCTATCTCGCCGCCGAGGACGAGCAACGCGCGCTCGCCGAGATCGGAGGGAGCGAGTGAAGAGCGCCGCGCTCAGTGAGGGCTCCTGGCACCTGCACACGGTGCTCGACCAGTCGCCCGGCCTGCGCTCGCTGGCCGACACGCTCGCCGACCTCTGCGACGAGGGCCACCCGGTCGTCGCCTGCACTGCGGACCTCAAGTACTCAAACGGCCTCTTCCGCTTCCAGGAGCGGCACCCGGAGCGGTTCTTCCAGTTCGGCATCTCCGAGCAGAACATGGTCTCGGCCGCGGCCGGGATCGCCACCACGGGCCAGCGGCCGTACGTCGCCACCTTCGCTTCCTTTCTGGCCCTCCTGTGCTGCGAGCAGATCCGCACCGACATCGCCTTTCCCGGGCTGCCCGTGCGGCTGATCGGCCACCACTCCGGGTTCACGCTCGGCTTCTACGGCACGTCGCACCACGCCACCGAAGACATCGCGATCATGCGCTCCCTGGCCGGACTGGCCGTCGTCGCTCCCGCCGACGGCCCGTCGCTGGCGGCCGCGCTGCGCGCCACCGTCGACCATCCCGGCCCGATCTACTTCCGCATCGCCAGGGGCCGCGACCCCGAGATCTATCGCCCAGGCGTCGAGTTCGAGCTCGGCAAGGCGATCGTGCATTCGGCCGGATCCGACCTCACGCTGCTGGCCACGGGCTCGACCGTGCATGCGTCGCTCGCCGCCGCCGAGGCGTTGCGAGAGCAGGGCCTCTCGGTCGGCGTCGTCGACGTGCACACGATCAAGCCGCTCGACAGCGAGACGCTCCTCGCGGTGGCTGCGTCGACGGGCCTGCTCATGACCGTCGAGGAGCACACCGTGCTCGGCGGGCTCGGAGGAGCGGTGGCGGAGGTGCTGACGGAGGCGGGCATTGGCGTCCGCCTGCACCGGCACGGGATCCGCGACGCCTTCGTGGTCATCGGTCCGCCCACGCACCTCTACGCGCACTACCGCCTGGACGCCGCCGGGATTGCCGCCGAGGCGCGCGACGCGCTCGGCGCCTGACGAGAGAGCTCCGGAAAATGCGGCAGTGCATATAAAGGGGTCAGACCCCTTTATATGCAGCGAGCCTTCCTCCCCCGAGGTCGTGCATCGTCGGCGCAAGCCCCGCGTAGGCGCCTCGGTATGTCCCGAGCAGTTCGGCAAAACGAGCGGTGCGCGCGGCGTCGGGCTCGAGCGTCCGCTCGGGGCTCGGCTGCCAGACGACTCCCGCGGCGCGCAGCGCCAGCGCTGCGGGTCCGATGGCGGCGCCGGCGTGCGGCATGACGTCCAGTGGCCTGCCGAGCGCGTCGCAGCAGGCATGCAGCAGCGC
>JALYLC010000400.1 GCA_030774435.1 Actinomycetota bacterium | reverse complement strand
GTCGAGAGAACGAGGATGAGCGCCGCCGTCCACGGCACGCGCGGCAGTCCCTGCCGCCGGATCATGAACCAGCACGACCACAGCGTCAGCGCCAGCGACCAGATCAGGAGGTCGCCGGGGATCTCCGTGAATGGGTAGAGGCTCTTGAGCGTGCCCTCGCTCGCGAGCAGCACGAGTGCGAGCTCGGGTGCCGCTGGTAGCGCCACCGCGGCCGCCGCCAGCGCGCCGATCGCAAGCAGGAGCGGCGACCGCAGCGACAGCCCGGCACCGACGCTCACCGCGAACGCGGCGACGCGGAGCGCCGCGGCCGGCGACAGCCTCGAGTAAAGGCCAAGCCCGTCGAGCGGCCAAGCGCTCATGCCAAGCGGCGGCGGGACTCGCGAGAGAGCAGTTGCGCGACGACGAAGCAGCCGACGATGAGGCCCGCGCTGCCGCCGAGCAGGACGTTGCGACTCGTCTTCGGCTGGACCTTCCCGCGCGGCTCGCCCTCCGAGAAGACCTGCAGGCTCAGGCCGGTCGCAGGCGCCGTGGCCGCGCCTGGCGTCGCCGCGACGGCGGGTGTCGCCGAGGCGTCGGTGATCGCCTTCACGAGGGCCTCCGCCTCGGCCTTCGAGATCGCCGATGCCACCTTCTGGCTCCTGTCGACCGCGGCGAGCGTGAGGAGCGGCGTGTCCCCGCTGATGCTCAGGCGCAGATGCCTCCGCAGCCAGTCGGTCGTGCGGCCGGGAACGCCCGCCGTGTCGAGGCGCCCGGCGGCGTCGGCGAGCACCTGCTGCGTCAGCGCGACCTCCTGCACCGTCGTCGAGATGGCGGCGAACGAGTCCGCATGCGACGGATCGAGGAAGCCGCTTGCCGGCGACACGACGATCTGGCTGCGCGACTCGTACAGGGTGGACTGCGCGAGCGAGTACACGAGACCACCGGCGAGGCCGATGATCGCCGCGACGAGCGGGATCAGGGCAAGCCGCAGCAGCGGCTCGAGATCGGCGCGGGACTGCGGAAGGCGTCCGGAGAGGGTTGGTCGCATGGTCTCGTAAGGATGCCCGCGGCTCGCGCCGGGAACCTCTTGCCCAGGGCGACGATCGAGCGGGACGAACATTTGCCGCAGGGGAACCCCGAGGTGCCGCGAGCATACAAGGGCCATCCACAGAGCCGCCGCGACGTAGGTGATGGTCGTCGAGGCAGCCGCGCCGATGGAGCCGAACGCGCTGCTGAGGGCCACGGCGAGCACCCCGTTGGCGCCCGCCATGGCGATCGCCGTCATCAGCACCTCGCGCTGCTGCTCGAGGCGAGTCAGCAGCACGTGGCGTAGCACCTCGACGACGGACCAGGCTGCGATCCCGGGCACGAGCACCGCGAGGGGGCGCCAGGCGCCGGCGTAGGCGCCACCGAAGATGTGTCCGGCGAGCGCTGCCGTGAGGGGCACGCCGATTGCTCCGCCGGCCAGCACGAGCGCGGCGGACCCGGTCGTCGTCGCCGCCGCGCGCCGCGCGATCTGATCGCGCGGCGCCGTCATGATCGAGCGGTAGGTCACCGTCAGGAGCGAGCGCGGGAACAGCAGCAGGTTGGCGGCGAGCGCGACCGGGATGGAGTACACGCCGGCAGCGCTCACCGAGATGACGGCCGAGACGACGAGTACGTCGATGCGAGCGCAGAGCTGCAGCATCCCGTTCGAGACGGCGACGCCGCGCGCGCGCCACAGCCAATCCCAGACCGCTCCGGGCGCGCTGGTCTTGACGGCGCCCCGGCGCAGCGCAAACCACAGTTGGAGCCCTGCGGTGACAGCAACCCCGGCGAGCCAGGCAGTGATCAGCGATCCGAGCGCGGCGTGGCCGAAGGCGGCGATCGCAGCCGAGAAGAGCAGCGGCAGCGTTGCCAGCGCGATCTCGCCGAGGCCGACAGCGGTGACCCGCCCCGTGGCCTGGGCGAGGCTGATCTCGCAGCTGATGAAGACGACGATGCCGGTCGCGATCGCAGCCATGATCTGGACCCAGGCGGGCCCCGGAAGGCCGAAGCCGGCGAGGTTGGCGATCACGACCGAGGCCGCGAGCACCAGCGCCGATCCCGCGCCGAGCCCGAGCATTCCGCCACGCAGCTGGGCCTCGTCGCTGCGGTCTCGAACCAGGTCCGCCAGCATCACCGGAGCGGGGGCCACGAGCACGATCACGCCGATGGCCGCGGCCGTCGTGAGCACGACGTAGCTGCCGCGGCCGTGCGTGTCGAGAACGCGCGTCGTGAGGACGGCCAGCGCAAACGCGGCCGCGCCGCTCGTCAGCCGCGCGGCGAGGTTGAGCGCGCCGGCGCGCAGGGCAGGGCGCGAGTACGTGATTGCGGGCTCTGCTTTTCGCGCTGCCGTCCGGCGCTCACGGGCGGCTCGGGGAATCGTGGTCGAGAGCCATCGCTGGCCCGCGAGTGTAGCGGTGCCCACTCGCGGAGCCCGCGTGGATGCGATCTCCGAAATGCCCCCCAGGATGGGGTGCAATCGTCAACCTCATTTTTTTCGGATTGCGCTCTTATAGTGAAAATGGTGGCTGTTGAGACTGGTGGGGGCGCTGTCGACGGGGCGCACGCAACACGTACGCCGCTCCTTTCGCGCGCGATCGACGTTGCCGTGGCGAGCGTGCTGCTCGTGCTGACGGCGCCGCTCTGGCTCGTGGTCGCGATCGCCATCCTGGTGGACGAGCCCGGGCCGGTGCTCTATCGCGCCCGCCGCGTCGGCCATGACGGCCGCGAGTTCGACATGTACAAGTTCCGCAAGATGCGGCGCAATGCCGCCGGCCCGCGGCTCACGCGTGCCGACGACGCGCGTTTCAGCCGCGTCGGCCGGATGCTCGCGCGAACGAAGCTGGACGAGCTGCCTCAGCTCGTCAACGTGCTGCGCGGCGAGATGGCGCTCGTCGGTCCGCGCCCGGAGGATCCGGCGTACGTGGCTGCCTACCCTGCCGAGTTCGCGGAGATCACCCGCGTGCGGCCGGGGATCACGGGCCTGTCTCAGATCCAGTACCGCGACGAGGCGGCGCTGCTCGTCGGCGACGACTTCGAGACGCTGTATCGCAACGAGGTGCTGCCGAAGAAGATCGATCTCGACCGCTACTACGCCAGCCACCGCGGCCTGGCGCTCGACCTGCGCATTCTCGGCTGGACCGCGGTCGCGATCGTGGCCGGCGCGCGCGTGGACAGCGACGAGGAGACGCGCACCGTCAGGTTCGCGCGCGTCAGCGCCGCCGCGCAACCCGAAGACCCCTCGGACGTCTTGCCGAAGGCCTCCTGAAGGCGCGCGCGCCGAGCGCGGTCGTGTGGCCCGGGCGCAAGCGCTTCGCATTCACGATCTTCGACGACACCGATCTCGAGACGGTCGACAACGGCCCCGGTGTCTACGCGTTCCTGAGCGAGCTCGGGATGCGCGTGACGAAGTCGGTGTGGGTGGTGCCGCCGAGCGGCGAGGCCCTCTACGACGGCTCCTCCTGTGCCGACCCCGCATACCTGGCGTGGGCGCTCGAGCTGCAGCGCGCGGGCCACGAGATCGCGCTGCACAACGTCGCGAGCTCGACATCGAGCCGCGCCGAGACGCTGGCTGGGCTCGATCGCTTCCGCGAGCTGTTCGGGCACGATCCGCGCACTCTGGCGAACCACGTGGGGAACCTGGAGGCCATCTACCACGGCGAGGAGCGCGTCACGGGCACACGGCGTGCGCTGTACAACGTTCTGACGCGTCGCCGCCGGCATCGGCTGTTCGAGGGGCACGTGCCGGGATCGCCCCTGTTCTGGGGCGATCTCTGCGCCGAGCGGGTGTCGTACGTGCGCAATTTCGTGTATCGCGACATCGACACGCTGGCCGCGTGCCCGCACATGCCGTATCACGACTCGGCCAAGCCGTACGTGGCCGCCTGGTTCGCCGCCTCCGAAGGTGCGAATCCGGCGTCGTTCGCGCGCACGATCGGCGAGACCGAGCAGGTCCGCCTCGAGGCCGAGGGCGGCCTCTCCATCATCTACACGCACCTCGGCGCCGGATTCTGGCGCAACGGGGCGCTCGATCCGGAGTTCGAGCGGCTGATGAGGAGGCTCGCCGCGCGCGATGGGTGGTTCGCGCCGGTCGCCGAGGTTCTCGACCACCTGCGGCATGTGAAGGGCGTGACGGATCTGGGCGCGAGGCAGCGGCGCGAGCTCGAGTGGCGATGGCTGCGCGACAAGGTGCGCGCGGGCTCGACGTCGTGAAGCTCGAACGCCGGCGCCTCCACAGCCCCGGCAGATACGCCGGACTCTCGCTGTCGGTAAGCGCCACGGCCTGCTCGGGCGGCAGCGTGTAGCGCCGGCTCGCCGGGTCCTACTCGACGAACCCGCCCGCCGCCTGGGCGTTGAGCCACTCGCGCTCGTAGCACTCGGACGAGCCGGTCTTCTCGGCCAGGTCCTTCGACGACATGGGCCCAGACACCCGCGCGGTTTCGGCGTGCTCTGACGTCCGGCTCGACGGTGTGCCCGAGCGATCGCAGCGCTTCGCGCCTGCCGTCCTGTGGCTCCACCACGACGCAGGCAGGTCCGTCGGCTCGCAGCATCTCCGCGACGAGGAAGCCGACCGGGCCGCCGCCGAGGACGACGCAGAGCGCTCCCTCGCCCGGCATCTGCCGCACCGCGTTCGCGGCGGTCGCGCCGGCGTCGACGAGCGAGGCGGCTGAGGCCGGGTCGAGCACTTCGGGGACGGCCACGGCCTGCGCTGTGCGCACGACCATGCGCTCGGCGAAGCCGCCCTGCCGTGCCAGCACGCCGGTGATGGACACGGGGCTCTCGCACAGGCGCTCGTCCCCGGCGCGGCAGAGCGCGCAGGTGCCGCAACCGGTGAACAGGGTGATGGCGACGCGCCTGCCGAGCCAGTCGTGCATGTCGCCGCCCGCGGCGACGACGCGTCCGACGGGCTCGTGCCCGAGGACGAACGGCAGCTCGGGCGCGTACGAGGAACCGGCCATGGGTGGAGATCGGTGCCGCAGGTGCCACACGCCCCGACCTGCAGGACGAGCTCGTCGTCCCCGTTCACCGGCTCCGGCAGCTCGATCTGTTCGAACGTCTCCGTGGGCAGCGACACGATCGCGGCGGCCCTCATGCCGTGCGCTCTCGTAGGGCTTCCCTCCGCACCTCAGCGGAGAGCGGCGAGGCCCCGCTCGTACACGGGGTCGGAGGCCGGGATCGGAAGCGGCACGATCGTCCGGCGGGCGTCCGAGACATAGGCGGCGACGGCGACTTCCAGCGACCGCCGGCCATCCGGCCCGAAGGCCGGATACGACTGCGCCCGGCCGGCGAGCGTGTCGACGAGGTCACGATAGAGCTGCGGCTCCATGACGTTGAACTCGAGCGGCAGATAGTGCGTCTCGGCCGGCCTGCCTTCGCGGAAGACGCGGATTGCGCGGACGGGGAAGCCGAAGTAGCCGACTGGCTCGTCGTACGTGAAGACCATGTAGCCGTCAGTGCCCTGGATGCTGAAGCCGGCGTCGCCGTGGATCCAGCCGATGTGCACGGTGCCGATGCCGCCGCTGGCGATGCGCAGCTGGCAGAACGCCGAGGCGTCGATGCCGCTCTCCTCGTGGCGCATCACGGCGCACACGGATTCGATCGGGGCTCCGTGCATGAGCTCCGTCAGGTAGAGGGCGTGGACGCCGGCATCCATCAGGGCGCCACCGCCGCCCTGGTCCACCGTGAAGCGCCAGCCGGGCCGGTACGCTTCGTTGCCGACCCACGGCCGGAGGCCCATTCCCCGGATCTCGGTCGCGATGACAGTGCCGATCGCACCCTTGGCGATCAGATCCTGCGCGACGCGGGGACCGTGGTAATAGAGGTAGTTGTGGTACATGGCGAGCGTGATGCCGGCGGCATCCGCGGCCGCTATCGCGGCGTCCGCGTCGGCGAGGGTCGTCGCGAGCGGCTTCTCGCAGATGGTGGCCTTGCCCGCGGCGGCGACCGCCTCGATGATCTCGCGATGCGTGGCGGGAGGTGTGCCGATGCTGACCGCGTCGATGTCTTCTCGGGCGAGCAGCTCGCGGTAGTCCGTCAGGCAGTCGCCGGCGGCGAGGCCGAAGAGCGATCCGACCAGCTCGGCGCGCCCGGGCGCCGGATCGGCCACGGCGACGACCTCGATGTCGTCGACGCGGCGCATGGAGGGCGCGTGACAGCGCTCGACGATCCATCCGCACCCGATCAGCCCGAACCGCACGTGCACCACCCCTTGCACAATTGTTCATCTTTGCGACCATAGTGCGATAGCGCGCGGCGACCCTACCAGCCGTGCATCTGGCGGGTCAAGCGTGCCGGCATGCTCGGCCGGCCCTTGAAGAAGGCGGTGCACGACGCTACCGTGCCCCACGGCGTGAAGCTCGCCGTCGACCCACGATGATCCGCACGTCATGACCGTGACGGTCTTCGCCTGGGAGGACCGCGCGATCGACTCCTTCCGCGCGAATCTCGCTGCTGTCAAGCGGCATCTAGCCGTGGCGGACAGCGCTTGAGAGCCGCCGGACTCTCCTCAACGACCTGCCGACGCCCGCGGGCCAGTCGGCCTTCGCGATCAGGATCCCTTCGAGCCCAGCGCGACGCGGGCTTCGATCTCGACGAGCCGCGGGGGATCTGCTCCCGGGCGTTCACAGATCAGGGCTGCGACCTGCACCCCGAAGCTGACGGCGTCGACGACACGGTCGAGATCTTGCACGTCCCTCGGGCCCAGTCCGTGCATGTCCCAGAACGCCAGGAACGCGCCGACGAGCCCGTCACCTGCGCCGACGGTGTCCACGACGGTCACGTGTGGCGCGGCGATCTCGATCGCACGGTCGGGTGTGAGGATGGTGACGCCGGCGGCGCCACGCGTGAGCAGCGCGACGGCCTGCGGACGCATCAGCGAGCGGGCGGCCGTCACCGCGTCGGATCCAGGATCGAGGAACTCGAGGTCCTCCTCGCTGACCTTGATCACGTCGGCTCGGTGGGCGCAGTGCGCGACGGTTGCGAGGTACTTCGCACGATCGGGAGTCGCCGACGGCCGGCAGTTGGGATCGAGCATGACGAGCACGTCGTCCGCCACGCCATCGACCAGCGCCTTGACAGCTGTCGCCAGGGGTTCGAGGACGAGGCCCAGCGTGCCCACGTAGAGCGCGCTCGGGGCCAGGGCCAGCGCTGCGCTCGAGGCCGCTCCGGGGACCGCGGGCGTGGACGTGCCCTCGGTGTAGAAGCGGTACGTCGCGGCGCCGCTTTCGTTCACGTCGGCGAGAGCGAGCGTGCTGGGTTGATGCACCGACAGCGCTCTGCTCAGATCGACGCCCTCAGACTCCAGCGCGCGTCGCAGGACCGCGCCGAAACGGTCGTCGGAGAGCGCGCCGAAGAACGCCGCTGGCCTCTCGAGCCGTGCGATCGTGCGGCACACGTTGAATGCCGCGCCACCTGTATGCGCGACGATCGAGCCTTCGGGGCCGACCACCAGGTCGACCAGGGCCTCACCGGAAACCAGAATCACCGGGGGATCTCACCCGAGCCGCGTTCGATCAGCCTCGTGGGCACGATGATCCTCTTCGACGGCGAGGTGTCGCCGTCGATCCGCGCGAACAAGAGCTCGGCGGCTGTGCGCCCGAGCGCGGCGGCATCCTGAGCGACGACTGTCACGGGCGGCTCGAGCAGGTCGGCGAGCTCGATGTCGTCGAATCCGATGACTGCGAGCGACCGGTGAAGCTCGAGCGCGCGCAGCGTGTGGAGCGTCGCGGTGGTGATCAGGTTCTGCGCGGTGAAGAGCGCGGTCGGCGGATCGGCCAGGGCGAAGAGCTCACGGACGGCCTCGTCGGTGCGCAGGGGGTTCGAGAGATCTGAGCGCACGAGGGACGGGTCATGAGGGATGTTGAGCTGGGCGAGTGCCTCGCGATAGCCCTGCAGGCGTGCCTGAGCCGTGTAGAGCTCGATGCGGTCGCAGAGGAACGCTATCCGGCGGTGGCCGCGCTGTCCAAAGCCGAGCACCGCTCGCGTCGTGGCCTCGGCGTTGTCGGAGAGCACCGTGTCGGCATCCAGGAACGCGGGCGGGCGATCCACGAACACGAGTGCGATGCCCGCATCGCGCTCGCGTGCGAGATAGCTGTGATCCGTCCCGGCAGCAGGGACGATGATCAGGCCGTCGATCCGCCGTGCGCACAGAGCGAGCGCGAGTTCTCGCTCCAGCTCCGAGCGTTCGTCGGCGCTCGCCGCGAACGTCCACACGCCGCGCGCGCGCGCAACGTCCTCGATGCCGCGGTGGACGTACGACAGGAACGGGTTCGCGACGTCCTCGAAAACCAGGCCGATGCTCGACGAAACGCGATCCGCTCGGCGCAGCGCGCTTGCCGCGTCGTCGCGCCGGTACCCGAGCATGCCGATCGCCTCGTGCACGCGGCCGGCGAGGTCCGGATCGACCGTGCGCTCGCCGTTCACGACGCGCGAGACCGTCTTGACGCTGACATCTGCGAGCGCGGCGACCTCACGCATCGTCGGGCGTCGTTCACGGCGGTTGGGTGAGATCCGAGGCAACGTTTTCCCAGCTGGAGCGGATGCCGTCACGAGGTTGACTTCTTGGGCGCTGCGTATCCTAGATGCCCGGACTTGCGTTTGGCTAGGTCACCAGTCTAGACTCTCGCGACAACGTTGTCTCAGTGTCGC
>JALYLC010000399.1 GCA_030774435.1 Actinomycetota bacterium | reverse complement strand
GCGCGGCAGATTGGACCCCCGATGCCGGCGCGTCAGCGGCGGCCACCACTCCAGCGGAGGAAACGAATGGATGAGTTGCTCGCACAGGCGATGACCCGGCGCAGGCTGATGCAGATGGCCGCCGGCGGTGCAGCCGCGGCCGGCCTTGCGCCGCTGCTCGGCGCCGCGCCCGCGTCGGCCAGGTCGAGCGCCGGCAACATCAAGATGTGGTGGTGGGGCCAGCAGGAGGCCGTCGGCATCCAGTCCTGGATGAACGACACGATCTCGAAGTTCAAGGCTCAGACCGGCTCGAGCGTGTCGCCGACGCTGATGGACACCGCGCAAGTGATCCCCCAGTTCACGAAGGCCGCCGCGGCCGGCAACGTCCCCGACGTGCAGTTCCTGTTCAACGGGATCTACCACATGGAGAACGTCTGGCTGAACTACCTGAAGCCGCTCGAGGGCCTCGTCTCGGCCGCCACGATCAAGAACGGCGGCGGCACGAAGCTCTCGCAGTACGCCGGCAAGAACTACCGCACAGGCTTCTACGCCCTCGCCTTCGGCGTGCAGTACAACAAGGAGCACTTCGACAAGGCCGGCCTGAACGCCGACTCCCCGCCCAAGACCTGGGACGCGTTCCTGAACTGCTGCGACAAGCTGAAGTCGAAGGGCTACATCCCGCTCGGCGGTGGTGTCAAGGACGGCTTCCTCGGCGAGTGGTGGCTGATCAACTCGCTGACCCAGAACCTCAACACCGCGGCCGACGCGCTCAATCTCTTCATCGGCAAGCTCGACTGGCGAGAGCCGAAGTACCACGAGCACTGGATCAAGCTGCAGGAGCTGCACGACAACAAGTTCTGGAACGACGACGCGACCTCGCTCGCGCTCTATCAGGGCATCCAGCTGTACAACACCGGCAAGGCGTCGATGGCGCTCAACAACACGCCGGCGCTGCCCGACTCCCAGAAGAAGCTCGGCAAGGACGTCGTCGGCTTCATGAAGCTGCCGACGTTCGGCAAGGGCAAGATGGCGCCCTATGCGGTCGTCGACACGCAGGGCTTCGGAATTCCGACCAAGGCCAAGGACCCGGCCACCGCAGCGAAGTTCATCGACTTCATGCACTCGTCCGAGCGGCTCAAGGCGTACTGGACGACGTCCCAGCAGATCCCGGCGGACTCGCGCTTCGACGCGAGCGTGATCAACAATCCGCTGATCAAGCAAACGTACAACAAGTTCATCAAGGCCAAGCACAACGTCTACATCGCCGACCTGATGCCGACGCTGTTCTGGACTGACGCCATGTTCGTGATCTCGCAGAAGATCCTCGGCGGCAGCATGAAGGGCGCCCAGTCGGGCGATCTCGCCGACACCATCACGAAGAAGTGGAAGAAGCAGAACCCGGACGAGGTCAAGCACTACACGACCTGGGGCAAGGACCTGAAGACAGCGTGAGGGCAGGGCTCGAGCCGCGGGCGGGGTGGCGTGGATGGTGAAGGTGCGGCCGTGGGTGCCGTACCTCTACTGCGCACCGTTGATGGCGCTGCTGGCGTTCATCTTCGGATACCCGATCGTCAAGGTCGTCGACTTCTCGACGCGCCTCGTCCGCGGCTCGAGCGGGCCGTTCATCGGGCTCGACAACTACCGCAACGCGATCGACGACCCGACCTTCCGCAACGCCGCGCGGCACAGCGCGACGCTCTTGCTGGCCGTGCCGGCGCTGCTCGTCATCTCGGTGCTCGTGTCCGTGCTGCTGTACGACCAGATGCGGGGGTGGCGCATCTACCGCAGCGTGCTCTTCATGCCCTACATCCTGGCGGTGCCGATCGTGGGCATCGTGGCCTCGTACATGTTCACGTTGCACGGCGTCGTCAACGACCTGCTCGCGAAGGTCGGGCTCCAGGCGCTGGCGATCGACTGGATCGGCAGCGAGCACTACGCGCTCATGACGGTGCTGATCGTGATCATCTGGCGCGAGGTGGGCTTCGGCATCGTGCTCTTCCTGGCGCGCCTCATGAGCCAGGACGAGGGGCCACTCGAGGCCGCGCGCATCGACGGCGCGAGCTGGTGGCAGCGACTGTGGCACGTGATCCTGCCCGAGTTGCGCGGCACGATCGAGTTCTACGTCGTAATCGCGGCCACGACAGTCGTGGCGTTCGCGTTCGCGTATGTGTGGACGCTCACCCAAGGCGGTCCGGGCGACGCCACCACCACGCTCGAGGTCTACATCTACAACACGGGCGAGGTTCAATCGCTGCCCGGCCAGGCCGCGGCCGTCGCCACGATGCTGCTCGGCGTGATGTGCGTGTTCATCGCGCTGCTCTTCTGGGTGCGCCGCCGGGCCTCGCGCGAGGCGGCAGAGGCGACGTGAAGCGGCGTCTCGCGAACCTGCCACAGCACATCGTGCTGTTCGTCGCGGGAGCACTGGCGCTCGGACCCGTGCTGTTCATGCTCATGACCGCGCTCAAGACCGAGAACCAGTACCTCGACGACACGCTCGGGCCGCCCTGGCCGCTCTCGTTCTCCAACTTCCGCGAGGCGCTGCACGGCGGCGATTTCTTCATCTGGCTCAAGAACTCGGCGATCATGACGTTCGGCTCGGTGGTCGTGTCGACGCTCTGCGCAGCGCTCTGCGCATACGCCATCGCGCGCATGCGCTTCCGGGGGCAGAACCTCCTGCTCTCGCTCAACATCGCGCTCTTGATCGTGCCGCCCGTCGTGCTGCTGATCCCGCTCTTCGCGCAGTACTCGGACCTCGGGCTGATCAGCACCTACCGCGGTGTGATCGTCATCTACGCCGGCCTCACCGCGCCGTTCTCGGTCTACCTGCTCACGGGCTTCTTCCGCTCGATCCCGCACGAGTTGCTCGAATCGGCGATGGCGGATGGGGCATCGCACTTTCGCCTGCTGTGGCAGATCGTCATGCCACTCTCGGCGCCGGCCTTCGTGACGCTCGTCGTCGTCAACGCGCTGTGGGTCTGGAACGAGCTCCTGATCGCGCTCGTCTTCCTGCCCGAGGACCAGCTCAAGACCCTGATGGTGGGCGTCACGGTGTTCCAGGGCCGCTACTCGCTCGACGTGCCGGTGCTGATGGCGGGCATGCTGCTCGCGTCGGTGCCGATGCTGATCCTGTACCTGGTCGGCCAGCGTTTCTTCATCCGCGGCCTGACCTCCGGGGCCATCAAGGGATGAGAACTGGTTTCAAGGAGGGAGATGCGCCGCTTCGAGGGTAAGGGCGTGATCGTGACCGGCGCGGGCCGGGGCATCGGACAGGCCACGGCGCAGCGGTTCGCGTCCGAGGGCGCCGACGTGATGCTGATCGGGCGCACGCCGCTCGCGCTGGAGGAAACCGCCGAGCTCATCCATGGCGAGGGCGGCAAGTCCTGGCCCCACCCCTGCGACGTGACCGACGGGCCGGAGGTGCGCGGCGCCGTGGCGGCCGCTCGCGCGCACTGGGGCGGTCGCATCGACGTGCTCGTCAACAACGCCGGCATCGACGACGAGACGCCCTTCCTCGAGATGACCGAGGAGTCGTGGCGCGCGGTCGTCGACACGAACCTGACGGGGCCGTTCCTGATGTCACGCGCGGTGGCGCCCGAGATGGTGCGGGCGGGCGCCGGCGTGATCCTGCACAACGCCTCGATCGACGCCTCCGGCGGCGACGGGCCGTTCGCGAGCTACAACGCCTCCAAGGCGGGCCTGCTGGGGCTCAACCGCACGATGGCGCTGGAGCTGGCCCCACACGGGATCCGCGTCAACTGCGTGAGCCCGGGCTTCACGCACACCGACATGACCGAGCGCGCCGTCGGCCCGGCCATGATGGACTACCTCAACGGGCAGTTCGCGCGCGTGCCCATGCGCCGGCTCGTGAAGCCATCCGAGATCGCAGCCGCCTTTGCGTTCCTCGCCTCGGACGACGCCTCGGGCATCACCGGCATCGACCTCACGGTGGACTGCGGCCTGACTGCCAACTGGTTCATCCTCGAGACGCTGCCCGAGCTATGAGCGAGGCCTGCAGCCTGGTCGAGGGAGAGCGCGCCGGCTGGCGTGCGCTGACGCTGCGCAACGGCTGCATCGAGGTCACGGTGCTGCCCGAGCGGGGCTGCGAGATCTACGAGTTCCGCGACCGCTCGACCGGCATCGACGTCCTCTTCAAGTCGCCCTGGGGCCTGCAGCCGCGAGGTGCGCCCCCGCGCGAGGGCAGCGACGGCATGGAGTTCCTGCACAACTACGGCGGCGGCTGGCAGGAGCTGCTGCCGAGCTGCAATGACGCCTGCAGCTACCGCGGGGTCGAGCTGCCGTTCCACGGCGAGGTCGCCGTGGCGCCGTGGGATGTGAGCGTCGCGAGTGGCGGTGGCGAGACGGTGGAGCTGATCGGCCGCGTGCGCTGCAAGCTGACGCCGTTCGCGCTCGAGCGCCGCATGCTGCTGGAGCGCGGGCGACCGACCCTCACGCTGCGGGAGCGCGTCGACAACAGCGCCGGCGAGGCCCACCAGCTCGTGTGGGGGCATCACTGCGTCGTCGGTGCGCCATTCCTGGAGGCCGGCTGCCGGCTGCACGCTTCCGCGCGCACGGTCATGACGCTGCCCGAGGCCTGGGAGGACACCGCCCGGCTGGCGCCGTCGCAGCGCGAGCCGTGGCCCAACGCGCTGCTCGCCGACGGCGGGCGCACGGACCTGCGCGAGGTTCCCGGCCGCGAGGCGGGCTCGCATGACGACGTCTTCTTGACCGATCTGGAGGAGGGGACGGTCGCCGTCGAGAACCCGCTCCTCGGCCGCAGCTTCCGGCTCGGCTTCGACCGCTCGCTGTTTCGCTGGGTGTGCTCGTGGCAGCCGTATGGCGGGACGCGGGCACTGCCGCTGGCCGGCTCGTACGCGCTCGGGATCGAGCCCTGGGTCTCGAGTGGCAATCTCGAGCAGGCCGTCGCGGCGGGCGAGGCGATCGAGCTCGCGGGTGGCGCCTCGCTCGAGACCACCCTGACCGCAACCATCGAGGGAGGACCTGTCGCATGAGAGCCCGGGCCGCACGCGTGCTGGAGGCCGTCGGCTGCGACGCCTTCGTCGCCTCCGATCCGTTCACCGTGGCGTGGCTCACCGGCTTCGCCGCCGACGAGACCTGGGGGCCGAACCCGTTCGCAATCGAGCCGCTCGCGGTCGTGCGCTCGGATGGCTCGGTCGCCGCCATCGTCAACGAGGACGAGGCGCCGGCGCTGGAGGGCAGCGGCTGTGAGGTCGTCGCGTACGCGGGGTTCACGACTGCACCGCTCGACATCTTCGCCGCCCGCCGCGCGGCACTCGCCTCGCTCCGTTTGCGCGGCCGCGTGGCCGTGGAGGACGGCGCACTGCCCGTCCCCGGTGTCGAGCCGGTGCAGGCCGACGCGCACGCCCTGCGGCTCCTGCGCGCGGTCAAGGACGAGCGGGAGATCGCGCACATCCGCGCCGCCATCGGCATCTGCGACGTGGGCCAGGCCGCCGCCCGCAGCGCGCTGCGCGCCGGGGTCAGCGAGGTCGAGGCATGGGGGAGCGTGCAGAGCGCGATGGAGGTCGCGGCCGGCGAGCGCCTCTCGCTCCTGTGCGACTTCGCGACCGGCAGCCGCAGCGGAGAAATCGGCGGTCCGCCGACCGCGCGGGTCGTGGGCGAGGGCGACCTGGCGATCGTCGATCTCGTCCCCCGCCTGGCGGGGTTCTTCGGCGACTCGTGCGCGACGCTCGCCGCGGGGGATGTGCCCGCGGAGGTGCGCTCGGCGCACGCGCGCTGCCTCGAGGCACTCGAGACCGGCCTGGCGGCACTCACGCCCGGTCGCGTGGCGGGCGACATCGATGCACTCGTGCGCAACGGCCTCGATTACCCGCACCACAGCGGCCACGGCGTCGGCGTCGCGCCGCACGAGGAGCCGCGCATCGTGCCCGGAGGCGAGACGGTGCTGGCTCCCGGGATGATCGTGGCACTCGAGCCCGGCACCTATCCGGGCCCGTGGGGCATGCGTGTCGAGCGCGTGGCGCTCGTAACCGAGACGGGCTGCGAGGTACTCAGCAAGCACGACCTCTCACTCTAACCGTCAAGTTGAGGTAGATATATGCATAAATCGGGGTCTGACCCCGATTTATGCAGCCGCCGCTACGGCGCAGATCGCCGGGGTGCACCGGTTGCCGCGATCCGTCATGCTTGGGGCGATGTCGACCGTCGATCGGGAGTTCCGCGAGGTCGTCGGGGCTTTTGCCACGGGTGTCTGCGTGGTCACCAGCGAGCACCACGGCCACCCGGCGGGGATGACCCTCAACTCCTTCACGTCGGTCTCGCTGGAGCCTCTGCTCGTGCTCGTCTCGCTCGCGCACGGCTCGCGCACGCTCGAGAAGGCGACCGCGAGCCGGCGCTTCGCCGTCAACATCCTGCACCGGCGCCAGCAGGACGTTGCGCTCGAATTCGCCAAGCGCGGCGCCGAGTTCCCGCGCCACCACGCCATGCAGGACCGTTTCGGCTACTTCGCCGTGCGCCACGCGCTCGCGCTGCTGCGCTGCGAGGTGACCGACATCGTGCGGGCCGGCGACCACGATCTCGTGATCGGCGAGGTGGCGTCGTTCGAGGGGTCGGGCGGCGAGCCCCTCGTCTTCCACCGAGGGACGTTCGGCGGCCTGGACGAGGATGCGCAGGTGCCGAGCGGCAGGGTGATCGGGCTCGACAACGGGACCGGCTGGTAGGCACGAGCTCGTAGCGCGCTCAAAGCGCGACGTTCGCCCACAGCTCGGCACGGCCCGGGAGGTCCTTGCCCATGGAATCCGGATCCGTGCCGAGGGATTCCGCGCCGTCGAGCGCGATGCGCTGCACGATCGTCGTGAGTGCGAAGACCGAGAGCGCCTCGCCCAGCTCATCGCGCCGGAAGCGGTGAACGCGCGCCCCGTGTCCGGCGCAGAGATCGGCGACGACCGCGAGCCGGTCGGCTCCCGGCCCGCCACCGTCTAGCGCGACGAGCGCGTCGCCGGCTCCGACCGCGACGCACGACCCGTGCAGCAGGTACTCCATCGAGTGGGCGGCGGTCGCCACGAACGCGGTCTCGCGGATCTTCAGCGCGCCCTCGGCGGCGGCCCAGGCGACGGTGCCGCTCCCGGTGAACTGCAGCAGGCGAGGCTTAGACTTAGACTGCAGCTGGTGATTATCGAAAACGAGTTCGACGTCGCTGCGACGCCGGCCGAGGTGTACGCGCTGATGCTCGACCCCGAGCGCGTCGGCACCTGCATCACGGGCGCACAGGTCA
>JALYLC010000398.1 GCA_030774435.1 Actinomycetota bacterium | reverse complement strand
GGCTGCGCGAGAGCGGCGCGAGCAGCGCGGCGCCGAAGCCGCCGCCGACGAGCAGCGGTACGGAACCCGCCGCTGCGGGATCGAAGCCGCGGCCGAACGGCCCCAGCACCTCCACCTCTGCGCCGAGGCGGGCCAGCGCGGCGAGCGCCGGGCCGCGCGGCTGGCAGAGGAACGTGACGCCCTCGTCGTCGACTGCCACCGCCGACAACGGCCGTGCCAGGAACGAGTCGTGCGCGAGCGCGCGCAGCATGTGGAACTGCCCGGCCTCTCCCGGTTCGAACGTGCGCTCGAGCCGGACCTGGACGTACGGCCCCAGCGGCTCGCAGGCCGCCACGTGCGAAGAAGTCAAGCGTGCAGCTCCTGCAGGCTCTTGGGCTCGACCTGCCAGGCGCGGGCGATCGCCTGCACCGCCGCGCTCGCCCCGGCCAGCGTGGTGATGCAGGGCACGCGCGCGGAGATCGCGGCGCGGCGGATCTGGTAGCCGTCCGTGCGCGCACCGCGGCCGACAGGCGTGTTGACGATCAGGTCGACCCGGCCGCTGCGCACGAGGTCGACGACGGAGTTGCCGTCCTCGGCCCCCACCTTCCCGACCTCGGTCACCTCGATGCCGAGCTGCGCGATGCGCCGGGCCGTCCCCGGTGTCGCCACGAGGTCGAAGCCGAGATCGGCGAAGCGCTGAGCGAGCAGCGTGGCGGCGGGCTTGTCGCGGTCGCAGACCGAGAGGAACGCCACCGCCCGGTGACCGTTCGGCCGCTGCGGCAGATACAGGCCCGCCGCCCGCATGGCTTTGGCGTAGGTCGTCGCGAAGTCGGGGGCGAGTGCCATGACCTCGCCGGTCGAGCGCATCTCCGGGCCGAGCACCGGGTCGGAGCCGGGGAAGCGCGCGAACGGCAGTACGACCTCCTTGACCGCGACCACGTGTGGCTCGGGGATCACGACGTTCATCTCGGCCAGCCGCGAGCCCGTGGTCAGGCGGCAGGCCAGGTCGACGAGGTCGATGCCCATGGCCTTGCACACGAAGGGCACCGTGCGGCTCGCGCGCGGGTTGGCCTCGAGCACGTAGATCGTGCCCTCGTGCAGCGCGAACTGCACGTTGCAGAGCCCCTGCACGCCGAGGCCTCGCACGAGCTGCTCGGTCTGCCGGCGGATCTCCGCCTCGAGCTCGGGCCCGATCGAGAGCGGCGGGATCACGCAGGCCGAGTCGCCGGAGTGCACGCCGGCCTCCTCGACGTGCTCCATCACGGCGGCCACCATCGCGTCGGTGCCGTCGCCGACGGCATCGACGTCGACCTCGATCGCGTCCTCGACGAAGCGGTCGACCAGCGTGTTGGGCGCAATCGGCGCCGAGCGCACGTCGTCGGCCGAGTAGCAGACGCGCATCGCCCGGCCGCCGAGCACGTACGACGGTCGCACGAGCACCGGGTAGCCGATGCGCTCCGCGGCAGTCACAGCCTCGCCGGCGTCGCCCGCGATCGCCCAGTCGGGTGCACGGAGCCCGAGCTCGGCGAGCAGGTCGCCGAAGCGCTCACGGTCCTCGGCGAGGTCGATCGCCGCCGGGCTCGTGCCCAGGATCGGCACGCCGTGCTCGACTAGCCGGCGCGCGAGCTTGAGCGGCGTCTGGCCGCCGAACTGCACGACCACGCCGATCGGCTGCTCGCGCTCGACCACCTCGAGCACGTCCTCGGCGGTGAGCGGCTCGAAGTAGAGCCGGTCGGCAGTGTCGTAGTCGGTCGAGACCGTCTCCGGGTTGCAGTTCACCATCACCGCCGCGTAGCCCTGCGCGCGATAGCTCCGCACGGCCTGGACGCAGCAGTAGTCGAACTCGATGCCCTGGCCGATGCGGTTCGGGCCCGAGCCGAGGATCAGCACGGCCGGGCGCTCGTCCTCCAGCGGCTCGTCGATGCGGTCGTAGCTGGAGTAGAGATACGACGTCTCGGCCGCGACCTCGCCGCCGCAGGAGTCGACGGTCTTGAAGACCGGGCGGACGCCGAGCAGCAGCCGCCGCGCTCGCACGGCCTCCTCGTCGCAGCGGCAGAGGCGCGCGATACGCGCGTCCGAGGCGCCCTCGTGCTTGAGCAGCCGCAGCGCCTCGGCGTCGAGGCCTTCGAGCCCGCGCTCGGCGGCGTCGTCCTCGCGCGCAACGCGGCGAGCGAGCTCGTGGCAGAACCACGGATGCACGCTGCTCTCGGCCGACAGCGCGTCCGGGTCCTCGCCCTCGCGCAGGCGCCCGAGCAGCGCGTCGAAGCGATCCCAGGCGGGCGTGAGGAGCTCGCCCTCCTCGCGCGGATCGCGATCGAGCTCGCGCGAGCGCATGGCCTTGCCGTAGGCCTCGTTGAAGCAGCGGCCGATGCCCATCGCCTCGCCGACCGACTTCATCTGGGTCGTCAGCGTCTCGTCCGAGCCGGCGAACTTCTCGAACGCGAAGCGCGGCGCCTTGACGACGACGTAGTCGATGGTCGGCTCGAACGAGGCCGGCGTCGTGCCGGTGATGTCGTTCGGGATCTCGTCCAGCGTGTAGCCGATCGCGAGGCGCGTGGCGACCTTGGCGATGGGATAGCCCGTGGCCTTGGAGGCAAGCGCAGACGAGCGGGAGACGCGCGGGTTCATCTCGATCACGACGATCTCGCCGCTCTCGCGATTGACCGCGAACTGCACGTTGGAGCCGCCCGTCTCGACGCCGACCGCGCGAATCACCTTGGCGGCCGCGTCGCGCAGCGCCTGGTACTCGCGGTCGGAGAGCGTCATGGCCGGCGCACAGCAGACCGAGTCGCCCGTGTGCACGCCCATCGGATCGAGGTTCTCGATCGAGCAGACGATCACGACGTTGTCGAGGCGATCGCGGATCACCTCGAGCTCGAACTCGCCCCAGCCCTCCACCGACTCCTCCACGAGCACCTGCGAGATCGGGCTCTCGCTGAGGCCGCGCGCGACGATCGCCTCGAGCTCCTCCGCCGTGCGGGCGAAGCCGCCGCCGTGACCGCCAAGCGTGAACGCCGGGCGGATCGCGACGGGCAGCTGCAGGTCGCCGCCGATCGCTGCGCGCGCCTGCTCGGGCGTGCGCACGATCACCGAGTGCGGCACGCGCAGGCCGACCGAGGCCATGGCCTGCCCGAAGGCCTCGCGGTCCTCAGCGGTGTGGATCGCCCTGGCCGAGGCGCCGATCAGCTCGATCTCGAGCTCGGCCAGCACCCCGGCCCGCTCCAGCTCCATGGCGAGGTTGAGTGCGGTCTGGCCGCCCAGCGTCGGCAGCAGGGCGTCCGGGCGCTCGCGGCGCAGCACGCCGGTCACGCCCTCCAGGTCGAGCGGCTCCAGATACGTCGCATCCGCCCAGTCCGGGTCGGTCATGATCGTGGCCGGGTTGGAGTTGATGAGCACCGTGCGGTAGCCCTCTTCGCGCAGCACCTTGAGCGCCTGCACGCCGGAGTAGTCGAACTCGCAGGCCTGGCCGATCACGATCGGGCCCGAGCCGATGATCGCGATGGACGAGATGTCGTCGCGGCGCGGCATCAGCCCTCCCCCCCGGCCCGCCCGGCACAGGCCTCGACGAACTCGGTCAGCTTCTCGCGCGCGTCGTGCGGCCCGGGCGACGCCTCGGGGTGGAACTGCATGCTCCAGACCGGGCGGCCGCGCAGGCGCAGGCCCTCGACCGTGCCGTCGTAGAGCGAGCGGTGCGTGACCTCGAGCGAGCCGTCGCCGTTCTCCGGCGCGCGCACCGCGAAGCCGTGATTCTGACTCGTCACGAGCACGCGGCCCGAGGCGCTCTCGAACACGGGGTGGTTGGCGCCGCGGTGCCCGAACGGCAGCTTGAACGTCTCCAGCCCGAGTGCGCGGCCGAGCAGCTGGTGGCCGAGGCAGATGCCGTAGAGCGGGCGTCCCTGGTCGACCATCGCGCGAACCTCGGCGACGTGCGCGTCCATGGAGCCGGGATCCCCCGGGCCGTTCGCGAGCAGGACTCCATCCGGCGCGAGTGCGTCGACCTCCGCCGCCGTGGCGTCGTGCGGCAGCACCGTGACCAAGGCTCCGGCCTGCTCCAGCAGGCGCACGATCGAGGCCTTGGCGCCGTAGTCGAGCACGACCACGTGGCAGCGCGCGTCCGTCCTCGGCAGGCCGTCGAGCTCGCCGGACACCTCGCCGGCCAGCAGCCGGCCCGCCATCGGAGGCTCTGCCGCGAGCAGCGCGAGCGCGCCCTCGCGGCTGACGCCTTCGCCGCAGGCCACGCCGAGCATCGCGCCGCGGTCGCGCAGATGGCGCACCAGCGCGCGGGTGTCGAGGCCCGAGAGCGCGACGACGCCCGAGTCGCGCAGCCAGTCCAGCAGGCCCGCGCGGCCGTTCGGCTTGTAGTTGCGCGCCTCGTGGCAGATCAGCGCGGTCGCCTGGACGCGGCGTGATTCCGACGAGGCGTCCTCGATGCCGTAGTTGCCGATCATGGGCGCGGTGAACGTGAGCAGCTGCCGGGCGTAGCTCGGATCGGTGAGCGCCTCCTGGTAGCCGGTCATCGCCGTCGTGAACACGGCCTCGCCCACTGCCGCGCCCTGCGCACCGACGCTCACGCCCGGCCAGGCCGTGCCGTCCTCGAGATAGAGGCCAACCTCGCTCATGCCGGCACCGGCGTCGCCGCGGTGTGCGCAACCTGCCCGCCGGCCAGCGTGAGCAGGCAGCGCCCCTGCACCTCGCGGCCGAGGAAGGCGCAGTTGCGGCTGCGCGAGCGCAGGTCGTCCTCGCTCACGGTGTAGCGCTCGCGCAGGTCCCACAGCGCCAGGTCGGCGACCGCGCCGCTCGCGATCCGGGGACGCGGCAGCCCGAACGCGCGCGCGGGACCGGCGGTCATGCGCTCGACGATCAGCTCCAGTGGCACGACGCCGGGGTCCACCAGCCCGAGCACGAGCGCGGGGAACGCCGTCTCGAGGCCGATCACGCCGTTCGGTGCCGACGGGAACGGCACCTCCTTCTCGGCCGGGTGGTGCGGTGCGTGGTCGGTCGCGATGCAGTCGATCGTGCCGTCGCGCAGACCCTCGATCAGCGCCTGCCGGTGCGGCTCGGCCGCCAGCGGCGGGCTCATCTTGAAGCGCGCGGCGTCGAGCGTGAGCACTTCCTCGTCGGTCAGCAGCAGGTGATGCGGCGAGGCCTCGCAGGACACGTCGACGCCCCAGGCGCGCGCCCGCCGCACCTCCTCGACGGACTGCTCGACGTGCAGATGGCAGATGTGCAGCGGGCGGCTCTCGTACTGCGCGATGCGCAGGTCGCGGGCGATCATCGTCGACTCGGCGATGGCCGGATAGCCGACCAGGCCGAGCCGAGCGCACACCGCGCCCTCGTGCATGTCGGCTGCGCGAGAGAGCGAGGTGTCCTCGCAGTGCAGCGAGAGCACGCGCCCGGTCGTCGAGGCGTACTGCAGCGCCCGTCGCAAGAGCGACGCCGAGAGCACGGGCCGGCCGTCGTCGGAGTAGCCGCAGGCGCCGTAGTCGGCGAGCTCGCCGAGTGGCGCCATCTGCTCCCCGTTCTGGCCGACGGAGATCGCGGCGAGGAATCCGACGCGCACCCGAGCATCGATCGCCGCGCGCTCGTGCAGCGAGTCGAGCACCTGCGGCGCGTCCACCACCGGGTCGGTGTTCGGCATCGCGAGCACGCTGCAGTAGCCACCCGCCGCGGCGGCCTCCGTGCCGGTCGCGAGATCCTCCTTGTGCTCCTGGCCCGGCGTGCGCAGATGCACGTGCGGATCGATGAACGCGGGCAACAGCGTGCAGCCGCGGCCCTCGATCACCTCGGCCCCGGGCGGCGCATCGAGCGCCTCCCCCATCGCTGCGATCTCGCCGGCGCGCACGAGCACGTCGAGCTGCGCGTCGATGCCCTCGCCGGGGTCGAGCACGCGCGCGCCCCGCACCAGCACCTCGGCGGCACGGCCCGGCGCCTGCGTCAGCCGCCCTGGCTCGCGTCCGCTCACGCCGCGGCCTCCGGCTCGGCGAGCAGGTCGTAGAGCACGGCCATGCGCACGACGAGCCCGGCTCGCACCTGCCGAGTGATCAGGGAGGCCGCCGAGTCGGCGACCTCGTCGCTGATCTCGACGCCGCGGTTCATCGGGCCGGGGTGCATGACGAACTGCCCGGCGCGCACGCGCTCCGAGGTGACCCCGTAGCGCAGCGTGTACTCGCGCAGGCTCGGCACGTAGGCCTCGCCCGGCAGCATGCGCTCGCGCTGCATGCGCAACACGTAGACGACGTCGGCGGCAGCGATGTCGCCGATCTCGTGGGAGACCGAGACGCCGGTGGCCTCGATGCCGCGCGGGATCAGCGAGGGCGGCCCGACGAGCGTCACGTGCGCCCCGCAGGCCAGCAGCAGCGCGAGGTTCGAGCGGGCGACCCGGGAATGCAGCACGTCGCCGACGATTGCGACGTGCACGCCTTCCACGCGCCCGAGCGCCGCGCGCATGGTGTACAGGTCGAGCAGGCTCTGCGTCGGATGCTGGTGCGCGCCGTCGCCGGCGTTCACGACCGCGGCGCGCGTGTAGCGCGTGGCCAGCGCCGCCGCACCCACCTGCGCGTGGCGGATGACCACGACATCGGGGCCGTAGGCGTCGAGCGTCAGGAGCGTGTCCTTGAGCGTCTCGCCCTTCTCCACCGACGACCCGCTGGCCTTGAGCGAGATCGTGTCCGCCGAAAGCCGCTTGGCCGCGAGCTCGAACGACGAGGCCGTGCGCGTCGAGGCTTCGAAGAACACGCTCAGGACCGTGCGGCCTCGCAGCGTCGGCAGCTTCTTGACCTCGCGCTCGGCCACGGCCTCGAAGCTGGCGGCCAGTTCCAGCAGGCGCTCGATCGTGGGCCGGTCGAGATCCTCGCTCGAAAGCAGGTGGCGGGTGCCGGCGACGCGCACCGCCGCGGGCTCGGTCAGGAGGGCGGTCATGCGGAGCGCCGTTCGAGCACGACCTCGTCGGCGGCGTCGTCCTCGCCGAGGTGCACGCGCACGCGCTCGGCCCGGGAGGTCGGAAGGTTCTTTCCGACCACGTCGGCGCGGATCGGCAACTCGCGGTGGCCGCGGTCGCAGAGCACCGCGAGCCGGACGTGCGCCGGCCGCCCGTAGTCGAAGACCGCCTCGATCGCGGCCCGCACGGTGCGGCCGGTGTAGAGCACGTCGTCGACGATCACGACAGTCGCGCCGTCGAGCGGGAAGTCGAGCGACGAGGCCTTGACGACCGGCTGAGGATGCGCGCGCGTCTCGCCGCCGCGCAGTCCCATGTCGTCGCGATAGAACGTGATGTCGAGCGCGCCGACCGGCACGTCGATCCCGGCGATCTCGGCGAGCAGCGCGGCGAGCCGGCGCGCGAGCGTGACGCCGCGCGTGTAGATGCCGACGAGCGCCAGGCGGTCGAGGGACTCGCCCTCTCGCTCGACGATCTCGTGCGCCATGCGGCGCAGCGTGCGGCCGATCTGGTCAGCGTCCAGCAGCACCGTCGGCGCCGCGGAGGCAGGGGTACTCACTCGTTCAGCTCCTTTCCGGGCTCTCTGGCCGCGGCCTTAAAGGCTCTGTCGCACGGCGCAGCGCGCCGCCAAGGGAGGCTAGCAGGAGGGATCGCCGCGCCGCGGGGGCGGCGCCGGGCGCGTCATTCGAAGTACGTGTCCTCGTGCGTGTAGGGCGGTGCGCAGCAGCACAGGAAGCGCAGCTCCTCGTCCCCGAGCGCGACGATCTCGTGCCAGGCGCCGGGCGGAATCGCGACCGCCTCGCCCGGCCCGAGCTCGGCGTGCGTTCCGTCGAGCTCCATGTCCGCCCGCCCCTCGAGGACGAAGTAGATCTCCTCGGTGACCGCGTGGAAGTGGCGCTGGGTGCGGCGGCCGGCCGGGAGCCGCGACTCGGCGAGGCTCTGCAGGGCAGTTCCGCCGGTCGGCAGTCCGAAGAGCTCGCGGATCGTCGAGCCGTCCTTGGTCGTGAACGCCGTCGCGGCGTCGAGAGAGCGGGTTTCCATGAACGGCAGCCTAGGGCTGGCCGCGGGCGACGAGGAGCTGCCAGCGCAGCACGGTCGCGAGCGGCGGCTCGGCCTCCGCGGCTTCGCGCTCCAGCCGCTCCGCGGCGGCGGCCACCTGCTGCGGTGGCAGCAGATGGATCGTCGAGAGATGGCGCGCACGGAGCTGCTCGGCGGCTCGCTCTCGAGAGACGGATCCGCTCTGCTCGAACCAGCGCAGGCGCACGTCGCCGAAACCGGCATCCGCGAGCTTGCGCGTCAGCACGTCGGCCGACGGGAAGCGCGCGAGATCGACCGCCGGGAGATCGGGCAGGTACGTCCGCAGATGGTGTCCGGTGAAGTGGTCGGGGGCGAACGTCCAGACGAAGAGCCGGCCCTCCGGTGCGAGCACGCGGCGCGCCTCGGCGAGGGCGCCGGGCAGGCGATCGCCCAGGGCATGCACGACCAGCCGCATCGTCACTGCGTCGAACCAGCGCTTGCGGAAAGGCAGGTCATCGGCCTGCGCCAGCTTGAAGGCAGCTCCGCGCACGCGTCGTTCGCGCGCCTTCGCGAGCATTGGCTCCGAGGCGTCGACGCCCCACGCCTTGACCCCCAGGCGCTCGACGGCCGTCGCGACCAGCGCCCCGGTTCCGCAACCGACATCGAGCAGCCGGGTGGCCGCGCCGAGGCCCTCCGCCACGGTGAACTCGAATTGCGCAGCGAGCTGCGCCTCCGACGCACGCAGCTCGTCGTAGCGGTCCGCCATGCGATCGAAGATCGCCGGCGGCGTGCCGCCATCCGGGTCAGTAGTCGAGCTCGTCGGCCTCGTCCTCGTCCTCGTCCAGCAACGCGGCCTGCGCCGCGCCGACGAGCTCCGATTCGACGAGCACGCGGCAGGGGCCGTCGTGCGGCGACCCGCCGATCTCGCCCTCCGCGCCCTCGAGGTGTGCCGTGATGCCGGCGCCCGCCAGGGTCCGCAGGATCGAATCGGCCTCTGCGCCATCGCCCGCGACTGCGATTGTCACCAGTCCGTGAGTCATGGGGCCCTCTCCTCGTCCGGATACGCGCCCCCGCGCCGCAGCTCGGGCGCTCCGCGCTCCGGCAGCGGGAGCTCGATGGTATCGAAATCGCGAGGGACGACGGTGTCCGCGAACACGGCCCGCGCCTCGTCCTTGATCATGCGCGGCGTCGCGCGCGCGCCGAGGTGCGTCAGGGCGAGCAGCTTCACCTCGCTCGCTGCCGCCAGCTCGGCCGCCTCCGCCGCGGTCGAGTGGCGCGTCTCTCGTGCGCGCTCGGCGTCCTCGGAGGAGAAGCTCGCCTCGTGCACGAGCAGGTCGGCCCCCAGGGCCGCGCGCCGCACCGCGGCACAGGGCCGCGTGTCGCCGCTGAACACGAGCGTGCGGCCGTGGCGCGCGGGACCCAGCACGGCAGCGGGCGTCACCACCGTGCCATCGGGCGTGGTCACGGAACCGCCGCGCTGGAGCTCACCGAAGGCGGGCCCCTCGGGCACGCCCAGGCGCCGCGCCTCGTCCACGTCGAACTGCCCGGGCCGTTCGTCCTCGCACAGTTCCCAGGCGACCGCAGGCCCGCGGTGGTCGACGAAATGCGCGATCAGGCGGTAGCCGTCTCCCGGCACTTCGTCGCCGTTTGCGAGCTCGCGGGCGTGCAGCGGGAAGCCGAGGCGCCCGACGATCGGCGCGAAGATCGTCAGCAGGTCGGACAGCCCGGACGGCCCGTAGAGCTCGAGTCCCTGCTCGCGGCCGCGCAGGTCGTAGGTCTTGAGCAGGCCCGGGAGCCCGAGCACGTGATCGGCGTGGTAATGGCTGAACAGCACCACGTCGAGATCGATCAGCCCGATCTGCGAGCGCAGCAACTGCCGCTGCGTGCCCTCGCCACAATCGAGCAGAATGCGATCGCCGCCACGCCGGATCAGCGTCGCGGCGGGCGCACGCCGGGCCGTCGGGGTCGAGCCCGCGGTGCCGAGGAAGACGACGTCCAGGTCCACCCGGGCGAGTCTAGGGGCCGGGCCAGCGGCTGTCGGTCAGCCCGCGACGCGGAGGACGGCCCGGCCGTCCGTGACCTCGCCACCGCCGTCGAGCGCGTGCAGCCGGGCGCGGCGAAGCGCGCTGGCCGAGGCGGCCACGGGCGGTTGTACTGCTGCGACGATCGGCAGTGCGCGGCCGATGAATCCCGCGACGTCGCCGTCGTAGCTGCCGGCGCTGTCCGCGAGCGCGTCGACGAGATCGAGCGCGACGAGCCTGCCCGTCCAGGGCGCCTCGCCCCCCTGGGCGCCTCCGGGCAACACGCTCAGCGCGCTCATGGCAGCACCAGTCGCTGGCCCGGCACGATCAGCGCGCTGTGCAGGTGACTGGCACGTGCGATCGCCTGGACGTGGGAATCGGTGTCGCCCCCGTAGGCAGCGCTTGCGATCCCCCACAGCGTCTCTCCGGGCAGCACGACGTGCTGGCGCGCCGGGCGCGCTCCGGAGGACGACCCTGGCAGCGCGAGCAGGGCCAGGGCGACGAGACAGACGAAGACGGCGAGCGCGGAGGCCCGGCGGCGGAGATACGGCGAAGCGAACATGTGTTCGATAGTAGTGCGAACGCACGTTCGTGTCAAGAGGGAATGCACCGGGCGCCAGGCGCGTTTCCATCTTCGCTATGAGCACAGACATCAGCACGACGATCCTTCCACTACTCCCTCTCGACGACGGTGTGATCCTCCCGAACATGGCGATCGCGATCGCGATCACCAGCGACGAGGCCCGCGCCGCCTTCGATGACGCATTGGCGACCGATGGCCCACCCCGCGTCGTGATCGCGACCCGCCGCAACGGGCAGTTCTCGCCGATCGGCGTGGTCGCCGAGCTCGACGGCCAGCCGGCGATGCTGCCGGGCGGCCACCGTGGCGCCACCATCCGCGCCCTGCACCGCGCCGAGCTCGGCCAGGGTCAGGGCGAGGGCATCGGCGGTGCATTGCGCATCTCCGTGACCGAGCACCCCGACGCAGACGAGGTCAGCGAGCACGCGCACGAGCTCGCCCGCGAGTACCGCATCGTGATCGAGGAGATCCTCGAGGCGCGCGGTGCCAGCGGCATCGTGGCGTTCCTGCGCACCATCGACCATCCAGGCGCGCTGGCGGACACCGCCGGCTACTCGCCCGACCTCTCGCTGGAGCGCAAGATCGAGCTGCTCGAGACGCTCGACGTCGAGCTGCGGCTGGAGCGCGCGCTCTCCTGGGCGCGCGACACCCTGGCCGAGATCGAGCTGCGACGCAAGATCCGCGACGACGTCGCCGAGGACATGGACAAGTCGCAGCGCGAGTACGTGCTGCGGCGCCAGCTCGACGCCATCCGCAAGGAGCTCGGCGACGAGGACGGCGCCGACGACACGGAGCGCTACCGCGAGCGCATCGCCGAGACTCCGCTCTCGGACGAGGCGCGCAAGGAGGCCGAGCGCGAGCTCAAGCGACTCGACAGCACCGGCCCGAACCACCCCGAGGCCTCGACGATCCGCACCTACCTGGACTGGCTGCTCTCGCTGCCGTGGGGCAAGGAGTCCGACGACCAGGACGACGTGGCCGCCGCGGGCGCAGTGCTCGAGGCCGACCACGCGGGCCTCGAGGAGGTCAAGGACCGCATCCTCGAGTACCTGGCAGTGCGGAGCTTCCGGCGCAAGCGCGAGATCCAGGACGAGGGCGGCGGAGCCATCCTCTGCCTCGTCGGGCCCCCCGGCGTCGGCAAGACCTCGCTGGGCGAGTCCATCGCCCGCGCGCTCGGACGCGAGTTCGTTCGCATGAGCCTCGGCGGCATCCGCGACGAGGCCGAGATCCGCGGTCACCGGCGCACCTACATCGGCGCGTTGCCGGGCCGCCTCGTGCGCGCGCTGCGCGACGCCGGCACGATGAACCCGGTCATCCTGCTCGACGAGGTCGACAAGCTGGGCGCCGACTGGCGCGGGGATCCGTCGTCCGCGTTGCTCGAGGTGCTCGACCCGGCGCAGAACTCCACGTTCCGCGACCACTACCTCGATCTCAAGGTCGACCTCTCGAAGGTGCTCTTCATCGCCACGGCGAACGTCGCCGAGCAGATCCCCGAGGCATTGCTCGACCGCCTCGAGGTGATCCGCATCGACGGCTACACCGAGGACGAGAAGGTCGCCATCGCACAGCGCTACCTCGTTCCCCGCGCCGAGCGGCGCAACGGGCTCGAGGCCGACGAGGTCTCGATCGAGGAGGAGGCGCTCCGGCGCATCGTCACCGAGTACACGCGCGAGGCCGGCGTCCGCAACGTCGAGCGCCTGATCCAGAAGGTGCTGCGCAAGTCCGCCAAGAAGCTCGCCGAGGGAGCCGAGACGCCGATCACCGTGGTCGCCGGCGACCTGCGTGAGCTGCTCGGCCGGCCGCGGCCCGACGTCGACATGGCGCGGCGCGAGTCGGTCGCCGGTGTCGCCACGGGGCTCGCGGTCACGGGCTCGGGGGGCGACGTGCTGGTCGTCGAGGCGACCGAGATGGCCGGCAAGGGGCTCACGCTCACCGGGCAGCTCGGCGACGTCATGAGCGAGTCGGCGACGATCGCCCTCTCGTACGTGCGCTCGCACGGCGACCTGCTGGGCATCGACGTGGCGGCGCTCGCCGAGCGCGAGGTGCACGTCCACGTGCCGGCCGGCGCGATCCCGAAGGACGGCCCGTCCGCGGGCGTCACGATGACGGTCGCGCTCGTCTCCCTGATGTCCGGGCGCCCGGTGCGCGCGGACGTCGGGATGACCGGCGAGGTCACCCTGCAGGGCCGCGTGCTCCCGGTCGGCGGCATCAAGCAGAAGGTGCTCGCGGCGCATCGCGCCGGGCTCACCGACGTGATCCTTCCGTCCCGCAACGGCGGCGACCTCGACGAGCTCCCCCAGAGCGTGCTCGAGGCCGTGCGCTTCCACCTCGTCGAGCACGTCGACGAGGCCCTCGCGGTCGCGCTCGAGCCGGCGCCCGCCGCCATCGCGTAGCGACGAACCGGTGGTGCACATTCCGGGGTCTGACCCCGGAATGTGTACCGCTTGCCTGTGCTCTCCGCCAAAGGAGAACGCGAGCGGCCAGCGAACGCCGTTCCCGATGAAGACGATCTTCTCTTTCGTCGGGTTCGTGGTGATCATGATCTTGCTCGCGTCCACCGGCGTGGTGAAGGGCGATGCCTGTCTCTCGAACGTCGGCTGCGTCGGTGCGAACGGCAGTGGGATCACGTTCCACTCCCCGAGCACGGTCACGACCACAACTCCCTGATCTGCGTGGCAAGTCCGTTTGGACGCACCGCTCGGGTCCCGGCCGACGAGGGCGGGCCCTGGCACATCGGGCGTGGTCCCGCCACGAAGAGCCCGCTCTGGCGGGTCGGCTGCTGGCTGATCGGGTTGGCGGCCGTCGCCGTGTGCCTGCGTATCGCGCTCTGGGTGCTCGGCGGCTCGGCGCCGTTTCAGCTGCTGGTCTCCGGCTGGCTGATCCTGCTGCTCGGTGCCGGCTTCCTCATGACCGTGCCGTATGGCCTTTCGCGGCTGCGCGGATCCGAGCCGTACACCCCGCCGCGGGACGCGTTCGTGATCGTCCCGCAGAAGCTCTCGACGGTGCTCTGGGTGATGCTCTTCTGGCGCTCGCTGCTGTCGATCGGCGACGAGGTGATGACGCGCTTCTGGAACTTCGCGACCCGCCGCTGGATCGCAGCCCACCCGCCGCCTCCGCCACCCGACCCCCTCGAGGCGGAGATCCGCGCCTCGGTGGAAAACGATCCGGACTGGTGGGCGCGCGAGCCCTGAGCGGCGTCGGTCAGAGGCGCACGAGGCGCGCCTCCAGCAGGTCGCCCGGCCCGATCGCCAGCTCGGCGTAGGAGTGCCACGGGGCCCGCCGGCGCTCTGTCGGCGAGCCCGGATTGAGCAGCAGCAGGCCGTCGCGATCCTCGCACACGGGCAGGTGCGTGTGTCCGAAGCAGATGGCGCGCGCGCCGGGAAAGCGGGCGCGCAGGCGCGCGCGGCGATCGCGCTCGGGGCCGGGGTCGTGCACGAGCGCCACC
>JALYLC010000397.1 GCA_030774435.1 Actinomycetota bacterium | reverse complement strand
GGCGCACCGCGGCGCGCCGCGCGATCGTAACAGGCCTGACCGGTTACATACGCCGGATGCGCCCGCCCTTGTGACTCGCTCCGGAGGTCGATCCGGTCGAGTCACAGCTCGAATCGCCTGCGGTCTGTCACCCGGGCGCCGCGGTGGTTCTGAGGGGTGGCGGTTGGGCGCCCGGCTGGCAGACCTGCGGCGACCCTGGCCCGCGCGACGAGCCGCGCGAGCCAAGGGGCTTCGCTTCGAGCCCCCCGGACCACGAACGCTCATTCCGTTAGTACGTCTAGACCTCGCCGCCCGGCGTCCAGATCGGCGGGCGCTGCTCGCCTGGGTCCTCGCCCTCCGGGGGTTGCTCGGGCGCGGGCGGCGGTGGCGGTGTAGTAGCGCCTGTCTGCACGAACGCCATGCGCAGCTGGGCGAGATCGCGCCGCAGCGCCTCGAGCTCTTCGGGCTCGGCTGTCGGCGCCAGCAGCTCGACGACGCCGGCCAGCGCGTCGATGGCCTCGCGGGCCTGCTCGCGGTCCGCGTGCTCGGGGCTCGCCATCCCCAGGCGGATCGCGGCCTGGTTGGCCAGCATCACGGCCGTCTGGTTGAGCAGGTCGCGCGGGCGCAGCTGCAGCAACTGCGCCGCCAGCGCCGCGCGGATGTCCTCGCCGCCGGGGGCTTGCTCGTCCTCAGCCACGGGCCACCTCCTGAGCGAGCGCTGCGTCGACCGATTCGCGCGTCACGCGCACCTGGTCGGCGAACAGCTCCTCGAGCGTCGCCCCGGCCTCGAGCGCCGCGATCGAGCGCTGCGCCGAGTTGCCGTGGTCGAGCATCCTCTGGAGCGGCTCGAGGTACGGCTCCAGACCAAGGGCGGCGATCTCGGGCGCGGCGTCGGCGAGTTGCGCGCGCACGCGCTCGGCCGCAGGCACCGAGGCCATGCCACGCTCGTAGTCGATCAGCTCGCCCGAGAGCCCCCAGCGGATCGCCCGCCACATGTTCTCCTCGATGTAGCGGCCGCGCAGGGGGATGATCTCCTCGCCCTCGTCGAGTGCGCGCAGGCGACGCGCCGAGAGCGCGTAGGCGTAGGCCATCACGGCCAGCGACTCGCGGACGTCGGCGAGCGCGTCGGCATTGCGCAGCTCGACGGTGCCGTAGGACTGGTGCGGGCGCACGCACCACCAGATCTCGGTGTGCTCGCGGATCGAGCGCGTCTCCACCAGCCAGCGCACGAAGCGGTCGTAGTCGGCCCAGCCGTCGAACGGCTCGGGGATCCCGCAGCGCGGGAACATGCGCGTGAAGAGCTGGGTGCGCGTGGAGTGCAGGTGCGTGTAGCGCCCCTCGTACCAGGGCGAGGAGGCGGACAGCGCGAGCAGGTCGGGGAGCACGCTGCGCATGGCGTTCGCGAGAGCGATTGCGCGGTCGGCGTCGTGGACACCGACGTGGAGGTGGATCCCGAACGTGTTGTTGCGCCAGGCGACATAGCGCAGGGTGCCCTCGACGATGCGGTAGTGGGGCGTGTCGATGACCTCCTGCTCCCACCACGGCGACCAGGGGTGCGTGCCGCAGGCGGCGAGGGCGACGCCCATCGCGTCGGCCTCGTCCAGCAGGGCGCGCCGATGCTCGATCAGCTTGCGCGCCGCCTCGGGAAACGACTCGGAGCGCCCCGTCTTGAGCTCGATCTCCGACGAGATCAGCTCACCGGCAGTGTGCTCGCCCAGGGGCAGGGCGTCGGTGCGCGCCTTGAGCTCGGCAAAGCGGTTGACGAGGCCCAGCGTCTCGGGGTCGACGATCTGGAACTCCTCCTCGATCGCCAGGGTGAGATCCTGCGAGCGGGCGAAGTGCGCACGCGCCTCGTCGAGCGCCAGCAGCGGGTCGGGGATGCTCTGGCCCATCGGCGCGAGGTTACCAGCGCATTCGTTCTACAGACGCCGCGGAAAGCTGCCGATACCATATGCGTGGAGCGATCGTGGCGGTCGTATTTCCTTCTCCTGGGCCTGGCCTGCGCCGGTGGCTGGGCGACCGGTCTGTGGGCCGTGCCGCTACTGGCCTTCGCGGTGCTCGAGCTCACCTGGACGCTCGCCGAGCGCACCGGGGCGCTGCGGAGGCCGCGTCCTAGGTGAGGTAGAAGTAGAGCGCGTGCAATAGCTCGACGGCGGGGCTGGAGCTGTGTACGACGACGTCGCCGGGCGTCTGCAAGAGCGCCTCGGAGTAGTTGAAGATGATGTGCACGCCGGCCTGCACGAGCTGATCGGCGACGGTCTGCGCCGCGCCCGCGGGAACGGCGATGACGGCGGCGATGATGTTGTGCTCGGCCACCTGCGAGCCGAGCTCGCTGGTCGAGCGGACGCCGACGCCCCCCACCTCGGTGCCGATCTTCGCGGGATCGTCGTCGAAGATCGTGACGATGTGGAAGCCATGGTCGGCGAAGATCGACGAGCCGGCGATCGCCTGCCCGAGCCGCCCCGCGCCGATCAGCGCGATGTTGTGCTGCCCCGAAGTGCGCAGGATCCCCCGGATCTCGGCGATCAGCGCGTCGATGTTGTAGCCGACGCCGCGCTTGCCGAACTTCCCGAAGGCCGAGAGGTCGCGCCGGATCTGCGTCGCGTTGATGTGCGTGTACTCGGAGACGTCCTGCGACGAGATGGAGCTGCGACCCATCTTCTTGGCCTGCGTGAGCACCTGCAGGTAGCGCGAGAGACGCGCCGCAACGCCGACCGTGAGACGTTCGCTCACTGGGGAAACTCCTGATGCCGTCGGTAGGGACAAAGCGGTCGATCGGAGGGTCGAGCCGACCGCTCGTATCAGTAGCAGACTGTCGCGCAACTCCGCGTCAGGAGCCGAAATGTGGTGTCACGAAGTTGGCTGCGACCGGCGAGCTTGTGCGCGCTCCACAGCGCGTTGCAGCGGCGCTGCGGCCACCGCTCCCATGAACGACAGATCCCCGTCGACGAGGACGACGGGAAGATCGATGCGATAGCGGCGCTCGAGCTCCTCGTCACCGTCGATCGCGACGCGGCGGAGATCGAATCCGAGTCGCGGCGCCTCGCTCTCGAGCACGGCCAGCGCGCGGGCGCAGAGCCCGCAGCCCGCTCCCACGAAGACCACGACCTCGACGCGGCTAGCCGGCGACGGTAAAGCCGAGCTGCCGTTCACTCGTCACGTCGTCTGCCGAGACGGCGTCGATCACCAGGCGGTAGATGCCCGGCGTGAGCGCCTTGCCGGTCGTCGGGTCGATGCCGGTGAGCCCGTAGCCGTAGCTGCCGGGGAGGAGCTCGTGGCGCTCGACGAGCCGCCCGAGCAGACGCGAATCGCGGTAGAGATCGACGCTCAGGCGCTGCACCGGCGCGATCTCGAGCCGTGCCGCGCCGCTGGACCGCGCGGAGCCGAGCACGAGCGAGAGCTTCGTGGCGACATCGCCGTCGCTTGCCGGCTGCACGAGTGCGGGCGCGAGCGCGGCACTGCCGATCAGGCCGTCCGCCAGGTCGTCGCTGCGGGAGAAAGCCCAGGGTACGCGCAGCCTGCCGCCCCCATCGGTCGAGACGAGGAGCCAGCCGCCGATCACGGTGCTCTGATCCGGCAGCCCATGCGCCACCAGCGTGAGCGGCACCGGCACGGTCGCCCCCGGGGCGATCGCAAGCGACGACGGCACGTCCGTGAGCGCGACCGAGGCATTGCCGTCGTCCACGCGGTCCCGGCTGAGCGCGATCGAGACGTGGGCCGTCGAGCTGCCCGTATTGGCAAGCGTGAGCACGCGCGAGACCTTCACGCTGGCCGCCCGCGCCAGGCCGAACGTGAGCGACGACGGCTCGGCGACCAGCGAGGAAGCCACTGCGCCGGCGGGGCTGACCGCGCCTCCGCCCTGTGCCTCGACGGCCGCAGGGCCGTCCCCCTCGCCGGGGACGGCAGTCGCCGTCCCGACGAGCGCACCGCGCACGATCCGCGGCGTCCAGGTCGGATGCGCCTGAAGCACGAGAGCCGCGACGCCTGCGACCTGCGCGGCGGCCACCGACGTACCGCTCTCGGCGAGGTACCCGCCGCCCGGTGCGGAGGTCGTGACCGCGACGCCGGGCGCGACGAGATCGGGCTTGATCGAGTCGTCGAAGGCCAGACCGGTCGAGGAGAAGGCTGCCACAGCACCGACTTCGGGATTGTCGTCCGTGCTCGTCGTCGAGAACGTGATGGTCACGGCCCCGCCGGTGAGCAGCGTGGCGGCGGCCGTTGCCCCCTGGTCGCCCGGGAGCACCACGATCGGCAGCTGCACGTGATCGTCGAGCCCGAAGGCGCCGGCGGGCGCGCTGCCGTCGCCGTAGAGGAC
>JALYLC010000396.1 GCA_030774435.1 Actinomycetota bacterium | reverse complement strand
GTGCGTCCCAGGGGATCAGCGCATCGGCGGCGAGTTCGCGCTCGCGCAAGGCGAGCGTGAGTGTTTGCTCGAGTTGTGCGCGTGGGATCGCGCCGGGGCCGCCCGTGCCGTTGCAGACGACGCGTATCTGCTCGCGGGGGATGCCCAGCGTGTCGAGCAGCAGGTCGAGCTGCGCCAACCCGGCGTCCAGTTGCGTCTCTCGCGCGCCTAACACGAGAAGGACGGCATCGGCCGCGACAAGCGCTTCGCGGTGGCAGCGCTCGACCGGACCGAGAACGCCCGGCTGGGCGAGCAGGAACCCGAGGTCAACGATCACAAGCGGGTGCTGAGCGGCGAGCGCGTCGAGGCCAGCGCGGATGGCGCCCGGCTGATCGAGCTCTTCGATCACCTGTTCCGGATGTGCAGGTGCGAGAAGCACCCCCGGCCAGCCAGCTCTCGCAACAAGCCAGCGCTCGAGTAGCTCACCAAGCGCGGGCTCACCGGCCCCGGTCGCGCGCAGCAACGCGAGCAGCGATCCCTGGCTCGCGTCCGATCCGAGCCGGAGCGCGAGCCCGGCGTCGCCGAGCAGGTCGAGCTCAACCAGCAGCGCCCGCCACTGCCCGGACGCAAGAGCCGCCAGCGAACAGGCGAGCTCGCTCGCCCCCGGCGCACCGCGGCTACCAACGACCGCGAGCACCGTCCCCTCGCGCACTGCTTTTCCTGGCCGCTGGCGTCGCGGGTCACCAGCCGCTACACCGGCGCCGTTGCCTACCGCGGCGCCCGATGAATGAACAGCCGCCTGCAGTGCGAGCGCCTCGATCGGGCAGGCGAGGATCGCGTCGAGCGGCAGCTCGCGGAGTAGCTCGGCATCGTGCTCGTCGGTCGCGATCCCGACGAGGCGGAGGCCGTGCGAGCGGGCGCGGCTGAGCAGACTTGCCGTGAGATCAGCGAGGTCGGCGGAGACAAGCAACGCTTCCGACCCGCCCTCGTTGGCTTCGAGCGTTCGGTCGAGCGCGGCGAGCTCGACCAGGCTCGCCGCCACCGTAACCGCGGCCTGCTCGCCAAAGAGCAGCGGCGCGATCCGCTGCTCGACAATCGGGCTGAGCGCGAGCAGCACGCGTGGGTTGTCTTCGCTCACGGCGCTACCCCGGTTCCAGCGGCAGTCACCGATGGGATCGCAGCGGTCGTGTTGCTGCCCTCGCGGAGGAGGTCGATCTTGCCGACGCTGTTTGCCAGCGCGAGCTCGGTCGCGAGCGCGGGTTGCGGCAGCGCGACCGTGACGGGCACGGTCGCGGAGGCTTGATCGATGCCGGCCGGAGGTTGGCCGACGCTGAGGACGATGAGCTCGCGCGCGACCACGCGCGCGGTCGCGGCGCCGGTTGAACTCGTGAAGGTCGCGAGCACGCTCACCCGGTCACCGACCGCCAGGTTGCCGCCAAGCGCGTGCAGAGCAGGCACGGTCAGCGTGAACGCCGCCGGCCCGCCAGCCGGGGCGGCAACGCTCGCTCGGCTCAGCGGCAAGCCAGCGAGAACCGGCACCGCCAACCGCCGACCAACGAGCGACGCCTCGTCCGCCGCCGGCACCAGCTGAGCGAGCAACACCTGCCCGGCACTCAGCTTGACCAGCCGCAGGTCAGCCGTGGTGAGGCGCGTGCCCGCCGGGAGGCTGTGGGTCGCGACCACGATGTCGCTGCTGCGTGTGCGCGACCCGGCGGCGACGGCGATGTAGCCCACCGCCGACATCGCCAGCAGCAAGATGCCGATCAGCGGTAGCGGCTGCGCCAACCGTCGTGGAAGCGCTGCCAGCGACCCTTTACCGCCAGCTGCTCGCCGACGGGGTGCGAGTTGCGGCGCGTGCCCGTTGTTCGCCGGACCTGTGTTCGCGCGGCGGGCGAAGCGGAGCTGGGGCGGCAGCAAGTTCATGGCCGCAATGGCTACCCGGCACCACTGCCCGTGAGCTGCCCAGCCACTACCCAACTACTCCCCACGCGCTGCCCCCTTCGGAGAACGCGCCGCAGTCGATGCCTTCTACCGCATGCGAATACCGCTGTCAACTGTCTTTTTTGGACGGGTCGGACCGCACGGATGCGAGGGTTGAGTCCGAGGTGTGCAGTTCGTTCATGCGGTGCGGTGGCGAGCCGGCGGGCGGCGCGCCACGTCGTGCCTGGGCAGCGGTCGCGGGCACCCTCGACCTCCATCCCGGCTCACCAGGAGGTATCCATGTCATCACCGGCGCGCACCACTGTGGTCGACCAGCTCGAACGTGAGTGGCCGCCTCTCCTCCATCACCGGCTCGCATCAGACTTCAGTCGCTGGCGCTCCGCCCAGCCGTCCTTGCGGCGCTTCGAGCGGCCCTGCGACCTCCTTCGCTTTCTTCACGCCGCCCCAGCCGCCGCCACCGACGCCCCGCTCCTCGCACTCGTCATCATTGCGCGAGAAGACACGGGGGCCGCCCGCTTCATCCTCCAGGCCGTACTGCCGGCGCTGAAGGCTCAGGCGCAGCGCCTTACCTGGCGAGGCGTCCCACACGATGAGCTGTGGGAACTACTGCTTTTCTACGCCTGGCAGGCGATCCGCACCTACCCGGTCGCGCAGCGCTCCCGCACGGTCGCCGCCAACCTCGTCCTTCAGGTCCTGCACGACACGACGCGTGAGCTCGACCGCTGCCGCCGGCCTGCGCACACGCGTCGAGCTTGTCCAGCCGGGGATCGTGCCCGGCCGACCACCGCTGCGGACTGCCGTCGGGCGCGCCGCTCGCCGACCCGCCGCGCGTTCCTAGTCCTTGCGGCGGTTCGCGCGAATGTGATCTCGCGTCGCGACGCGACGCTGATTCTGCGCAGCCGCTTCCAGGAT
>JALYLC010000395.1 GCA_030774435.1 Actinomycetota bacterium | reverse complement strand
GGCGCGCGCTTTGCGCGCACGCTGGCGCGCGAGCTCGCCGAGGCCGGTGTGAGTGTGATCAGCGGCCTGGCTCTCGGCATCGATGCGGCCGCCCACGCCGGCGCGCTGGACGGCGGCGGCCGCACGGTCGCCGTGCTGGGCTGCGGCATCGACCGCGATTATCCGCGTCGCAACGCCGTGCTCGCCGCCCGCATCGCCGCCACGGGAGCAATCGTCTCGGAGTGGGGGCCGGGCGTCGAGCCCGCGCCATGGCGCTTCCCCGTCCGCAACCGAATCGTCGCGGCACTCGCCCAGGCCACGGTCGTCGTGGAGGCCACGCGCCGCTCCGGCGCCCTGATCACCGCAGACCACGCCCTCGCACTCGGCCGCGACGTGCTGGCCGTCCCCGGCGCTCCCTGGCTCGAGCTGGGAGGCGGCACACTGGCCCTGCTACGGGCGGGAGCAGCGCCCGTCGGCAGCGCCGGCGACGTGCTGGATGCCCTCGGCGTGCAGATGGCGGTGGAACCGGCGCGCCTCGAACCGCCGGCCGGCGTGGCCGGAGTCCTCTGGTCGGAGCTCCGCCGCCGCCCCCGCCGGCGCGACGCGCTGGCACTCGCAACGGGCCTGGGCGCGGACGTCACGAGCGCAGCCCTCGCCGAGCTGGAACTGGACGGCCTGGTCGTCGAGGAGCGCGACGGCACCCTGTCCGCGCTCGAGCCCGCCCGCCTCCGTCCGGTAAACTCGTCGGGCCGAGGGGCGTAGCTCAGCTGGTAGAGCGTCGGTCTCCAAAACCGAAGGTCGCAGGTTCGAGCCCTGTCGCCCCTGTCAACGCTACCAGGCGGAATGCCTGCAAACCGTCCCCATACGCGCCGATGCCCCTCGGCCTCAGGAAGCGCCAAGGGGCATCAGGAGCATTCCGCTCGTTGCCTCGCATGTTGCACCGCAGCATCCTCCGCCGTCTGTACGGCCTCCTGCGCCGTTTCCGCGTATGGGCCGGGGTTATCCTCGTCACCCTCCAGAGCGCGGTTCCGTCCGGACTCCTGGGTCCGACGTGGACTATCTTGACCCCGAGGCGCTGCCGAGTCGGGAAGGAGGCGAGCCGTGAGCGATGAGCAGCGGGTCCCGTCCTGCTGGCCCGAGGATGAGCACGAGTGGGGCGACGAGGTTTCGTTGCTGCCGCACCCCTCGGGGCCGTTCTTCCCGGGCGCGATCATGAGTCGCAAGTGCGTGCACTGCAACGTGCGTACGATCAGGGCGACGGATGCATCGGTGGACCGTGAGTGGCTGACGCATTGCTGGCTGCAAGCCGTGGAGAGGGCCGGCGGCAGCGTGTGGGATATCTGGTTCGAGCCGTGATGAGCACATCATCACCACCTGTGCCGCGAGGCCGAACGATCGACACATGTCGAACCTGAGGACACCCCGGCGCCCGCGGGGATGTTCCGGCTCCGAGAGGCCGAGCTAATGCGCTGGCCCGAGTTCGCGCTCGTCGGCGTCGTGGATCTCTTCGGCGTCACCCTCGATCGTGGGGGCGTATCCGAGTACCTGCGCGAGAGCTTCGCGGGTGATGACGCTGACTTGCAAACCGCGTTCGAGGTCGGCGCCGAGCATGCGTGCTATGCGCTCGCCGTCGCGTTGGATCGCGTTCACGGCTTGCCAGTCCGGCTCGCGCGTCCACTCGCCCGTCGCCTCGTCGCGTTCGCCCATCGCCAGAGAGCGGAAGCGGCGGTATCGCTCTTCGGCTCGCGCGAGCTGCGTCTGGCGGTATTCCTCGGCCATCTCGCCGCTCGGCTGGAGGCTCTCGATCCACTTGGTGACGTGGTAGTGAGCGCCTGAGCGGCCGGCGAGTCCGACGCGCGCTGCGATGAAACCAGTTCTTTTAGAGGAATTCCGTGACGGCGTGGGCGCCGGGGTGTGCGGCGAGCACAAGCACGGAGAGGAGCGCCTGGATCCTGACGGGCGACGTGTGTTTGAGGCGGGGGGTACGCGGGTAGCCCACGGGTGCAAACGCTGCGAAGGAGGACTGGCTATGAGCACGCCCGATGTATGGAGCTATCGCGAGCAAGCGCAGCTCGGATATGACCCCACCGGCGGTAGTGATATCACCGGCTACCGCGTCGAGGCGATGGACGGATCCATCGGCAAGATCGACGGCGCAAACAACGACGTCGGGCAGAGCTACCTGATCGTCGACACGGGCCCCTGGATCCTCGGTAAGAAGGTGATGCTCCCAGCCGGGGTCATCCAGCGCATCGACGGGGACGAAGCGAAGGTGTACGTGAATCGCACCAAGGATCAGATCAAGAACGCCCCCGAATACGACGACGCGATGGCCTCGGACCCACGCTACCGAGGCGAACTCGGAAGCTACTACGGCTCCGGAGGCCCTGGCTACCGCGACTGGGACGAATCGCTCTGACCGAGGCGAACGGCGAGGCCCGCTCCCGCGGGCTTCGTCGCGCGCGGCTGGACCATCGACGAAGACGGCCTCTGGCGGCACCCAGACAAGGCCGCAGACGTCGGCATATCCCACTCGCAGGCCTTTACCGTCGAAGCCAGAACTGGGGACCCGTCTGGCTCGCAAGTGTTGGACGCCGGGCCGGGCGTCGGCGCGCCTGCCCTTGAGGAGCCCGACGAGCCGGTCAACTCGCTGTGAACTCCGTGGCGCGCCGTGCGAGTGCGCGCCGGGGCCGTGCACTTGAACACGGCCACGAGACTTTACGGCTGCTCTCACGCGGAAACAGGGCTAGCCCGAGCTCGCGGTTTCGTCGTGCGGCGCGCCGACTGGCTTCGATTCCGGCGAGCCGCGCTGGCGCAGGTAGATGGTGAAGGCGGCCATCGAGCCGACGGCGAGAAACTCCGACTGCCAATTCTGGAGCGTTCGATCCCAAAAGTCCGCGTCCACCAGGTACTCGCCGTAGGAGATATGCGCGCTCTTGTGTTCGTCCTGGGTGTTGTTGAACGCTCTCCAGCCGTTCACCGACTGCCCGAACCGGGACAGCAAGAAGATGGCCGTCATCAGGAACATGAGCGAGTTCGAGTAGAGCCAGCGGCGAGTCCCTGCGGCCTTCGCCCATGCGGGCGAACCCGGCTCCGCGTACTCGCCAACCTTTTGCTGCTCGTCCGACTCCAGGCCGGCGTGGTCGAGTGTTTTCGACTCGTTGGAGCCGCGCTGAAGGAGCCAGACCGTTGCGAGGATGTAGAGCGAGAACTGCAGAAATTCCGACTGCCAGTTCTCAAGCAAGTCCCCGCCGAACTCGGGCGTGACGACGTAATGCGCCCAAGAGATCGCCTGCGCGCCATGCTGAACCGCGTCGGCGTTGTACTGGTGCTGTCCCGCGAACGACTGGCCCACGACCGAGGCAAGCAGGATCGCCCCGAAGAACAGCGAGAGGGAGTTCTCGCGCAGGAATCTCACTGGTGGTTCGTGATCCCAATCGCAATGTAGAACACAAGGCCGGCCGTGATCAGCAAGAGATACGCCGTGAAGACGAAGCGCATGACCGCAAGCGTAGGCTTGGGCTCGGCTGTCCCCCCGCGCCTAGCTGAGCGGCGGGCCTCTAGGCGGCGGGCGAGTCCTTCACGGCAATCGGGCGCGGGGCTGGCGGTGGGGCTCGCACCGTGCGATAGATTCGCGCGCTCAGGCCCGGCACTCCGCCGCGGCCGCGTGATCGGAGGTGGAACTCTCGCAGGCTGGCTGCTCGTCGTCATCATCGTCATCATCGTCCTCGCCGTTGTCGGTGGGGGCAGTCGGTTTCGCGGTCGCCGCTAGCGGCAGCGAGGCATGAAGAACGACCGAGGGCCCGCAGCGCGCGGGCCCTCGGTGCTCTTAGCTACTTGCCCCGGAATAACTCGCTTTCGCGTGGCCGGGTTCGGGCCGGGTAGACGGGTCGGCGTGGGCTTTCCGGGCTGGCCCCGCTCGGGCTTACGCGGCGTGGTTGTGGTAGGTGTCGAGGTTGTAGGCGAGGATCGCCCAGTTGGTGTGGGTGTTGACCCCGGCATGGCCGCGGAGGCGGCTTCTGCCGAGTCCGTAGGCGCGTTTGAGGTGGCTGATGCGGCCCTCGCAGCCGGTTCTGAAGCGTGTCAGTCGTCGCCTGGTGGAGCGGCTTGCTCGGGTCTTTCGGCCAGTGATGAAGAGCTGTCGTGGCGCGATCGGCGTCACTGCCGCGCTCGTCGCGCGGCTCTGGAAGCCGCCATCGACGGCCACGATGCGCGGTTTCAGGCCGGCGTTGACGATCTCGGCAACGGTCCTTGGGAGCAGCTCGTTTTCGGAGGGGTTGCCGATCTTGATCGTGACGGGCACCAGGAAGCCGCGCGCGCCGCGCTGGGTTGCGGGGCAGACCTCGGCGAGTTGCGCGACGTAGCCGAATTGGGTCGGATTGCCGAGCTTGCCTTTGCGGATCGGACGCGCGTCGGCATCAGCGAGCGAGACCAGCCGATCGCTGATCGGCTGGCCCGCGACGCGTTGACGGATCTGTTGTGTGACCCGCTCGACGCGCGCCAGCAGCCGCTCAACGCGACGAGCGGCAGCGAGCTTTTGCTGTGCACCGCGTCCTCGAGCGCGCCGCCTGGCGGCTGCGATCACGGCTCTGGCTTGCTGGATGCTGCGCTCCGCTCAACGCGCGTGTCTGGCGGGCGAGGGCTTGGGCGCCGTCGAGCGCCAGCCCGGCGTCTGTCGGGTAGCGCATGTCGGCCTCGATGACCGTCGAGTCGATCCGTACCGCGCGGGCGCGAAAGCGCGTCTCACGGGTCGCTTTCGCGATCACCAGCCGGCTGATCTCGCTGATCGGCGCCTCGCCCAGACGGCGTACGAGCTTGCGGATCGTCGACTCGTCCGGCACCGCTCGACTGAGCCCGATACGACAGAACCGCCGCAACGAAAACGAGTCCGAGACCTCAGCCACGAGCGTCTCGTAACCCCAGCCATAGCGGTGCTTGAGCAGCATCAGCCGCACGAACGTCTCCATCGGCACCGTCGGACGGCCCTGCGTGAGCGCCTCCGGCCAGCGCTCACCCCACAACGCCCGGAACGGCGCGAGCAGCTCGCCGTCCTCGAGCAGCGCATCCAGGCACGCCAGATCTCGCGGCAGCGCCAAAACCTCCGCCGGCAGCACCGCATCCCACAACGTCTCCATCTGCTCACCCCGCAACCGCAGCATCACACGCCTCCCTGCATCCCAGAAACACACCACATGCAGGAAGATCGTAGGACCCCAACCGGACGAACCCCGCGCCTCGAGCCAGGCACTATTTCCGGGGCAAGTAGCTATCGCTCGCGCAGGCTACGCGTACTCCTGGGTCGTCGCTTGCACGATGCGCCCCAGGTGGTCGACCATCGCTTGCAGTTCGCAGGCGCGGACCGTCCCGGCTCTCGGGTCGACGGGGCGGCCGGCGAAGAAGTCGCCGAGCGCATCGCTGATCCCGACCAGGAGCCCCATCGCGGCCGAGCGCAGGAGCGGCTCGTTCGCCTCGTAGGTGTCGTGCGCGAGCATGTTGGCCGCCGCTTTCCCAGCGGGTCGCTTCGAGCTTGTCCCAGGCTTTCGGGATGGCGCGGAGCAGGTGGTAGCGCGGGTCGCTTTCTCCGAGTTCCTCGCTCACGATCTGACTCACGACCTGCAGCGCGTTGAGGGACTGCTCGGTCGCTCGGCTCTTGTGCGTGCTCACGATGGCGTCTCTTCTTCGACCGTGACCGCTTGGCGGCTAGGGACGGTGACGCCTTCGTCGCGGAGCTCTTTCACCATCTCCGCTCGGATCGCGAGCAGCTCGTCGATCTCGGCGTCGAGTCCTGGGAGCAGTCGTAGGTTGACCTCGCGAAGCTGGGCGCTCACGACTCCTCCTCAGGCTCGCATTGGAGCACGTAGCCGTGGACGAGCAGCGCGAGCTCGATGGTGTCGAGTGCTCGTGCGCCGATGCCCTGGATGGTGTCGAGCTCGGATCGCGTGAAGCGCACGAGTTGCGGGACGTTGAAGACACCCCGCCGGCGAAGCGCGCTGGAGATGCGCACGCCGGCTCCGAGATCGTGGATCTCGTGGACTCCGACGCGGCCGCCCTCGATCCACTCGATACGTGCGCGCTGCGCGTCTGCCTCGGCCTCGAGGCGGCGGAGGCGGTCCCGCTCGAGGCCGAGTGAGATCTCGAGCCGCGGGCCGGTGTACCAGTAGTCGTCGGCGGTGCTCACGACTGCGCCGATCCGAGCGAGTGGACGGCGGTCACGGCGTAGACGATCCGGTGCAGGATGTCGGTCGCGTCACGCAGATCACGCGCGAGCATCTGCGTCTCCTTGTCGCTGGACGCGTTGCTACGGCGCTCGATCATTTCCTGGGCCTGCCCGGTGATCTGCACGATCAGGTCGAGCAGCTCGCGCGCCAGGTCGTCGTCGGCGCGGCTCCAGTGCTTGTCGTACTCGAGCAGGTCGACGGCAACGCGCCAGCGCTCGTCCGTCTGCGTCCAGTCGAGCCGGTCGAGAACCGCGAGGAAGTACGCGCGGCTGTCTTCGTCCGAGTGCGCCTCAGCGGCCTTCGCTGTCTGTGCAGCGATAGCAGCGAGCTGCCCCGACAGGGCATCGGTGGTAGGCATGTAGCCTTCCTCTCGTCTGCGGCGTCGGGGACTTTTTTGCGAGAGGACCCGGCGCCGCGGGCTGCAGCTCATGGCGTGCCGAGCTGCAATCCGGACTCTAGCGCCGCTTGACCCGCACATGTCAAGTGTTGCAGTTTTCCGAACTACTCCGGCGGAGGAGTTCCCCGGTATCTCGCGGCCCGCAACCCTCTGGGTTTAGTCCTGGGTGGCGGACGCGTGTCAGAGTCCGAGAGGCGTGTGAGGCTGTGCTTCCTCTGGCGCCGTCGATTCATATGTGGCGGTGTCGCCGTCGACGTGCCCCTCGAAGGGCGTGGCGTCCGCGACGGTGGCCGAAGCGCCAGCCCGGTGTTGCCGCTGCTTCTGCCTGATCTGGTGGAAGACTGCTCCTGCGGCCGCCAGCAGGAGCATGCGAGTGAGCCTTCGCCTCATGTCGTCCTCTCTCTTCCCTTAGGTGCTGCTCATAGCGAGTTGACGGGCTCGTCTGGGCGTTCTGAATCGGGCAGCGTCGTGACCCCCGGAGACGCGACGGCGTCGTCAGGCCGCCATGCCCGGCTGCCCTTCAACCGGTCGACGAGGTCGTCGAGGTACCGGCGGATCCCCGCGGAATCCTGATCTGTCGATCTTGCCTCGAACCACTTTGAGATGTCGCGCACGCTAGCCCTTGATTCGAGCCGGGTCGTTGCCGTAGCTGTTGCGCTCGCTGACCTGACCGTCGCGGTTCTGGATGAGGTGCTCGACCCGGTCGCGCATCGCGGTCTTTCGACCCGCAGCCTGCGCGTCGGCTTTCGTCTTGAAGACCTTCGAGACGCGCTTGGCGCCTTCGCGCCGGTTCGCCCAACCGCCCTCGTGTGGGACGGTATGCACGTTGGCCTTCGCCATGGTTGCCCTCCTCAAGGCTTCTGCACAGGCGGCGCCTATGTGGCCGCGGGGTCTGCATGTACCCCGCCGACGATCCAACTACTCCCCTTAGGTGCGCAACTCGACGTCACGGGCGACCGCGGTTCGCGTCAGCCGCCTCTGCGTTGGATCTCAGCGCCGATCTCGTCCGACTGCGCCTCGACCGCGACGGGCGTTCTCTCCGGACTACGATGAGATTCGTGGCTGATTCGCGAAATGGCGCTTGTGCCCGTGGCGCTAGTCGCCGTCTTCGTGGCTGCCGGCATCGGTGTCTCCTTCTCTTCCGATCCCGGTTCGTCTAGCCCAGCCTCAATGGACTGCAGCCCGCATTACACAGGTGCCTGCGTGCCGAATGTGACTTACGACCTCAACTGCGCGGACATTGGCCATCAGACTGTTGAGATAGTCGATTCGGATCCCTACGGATTCGATGGCGACGGGGATGGAGTCGGCTGCGAGTGATGATGCGGATGCTTGCGCCACGATCAGTCGCCACGATCAGGGTCGGGCTGCGTCGACCACAGCACTGGCTCCTCGTCGCGGAGCTCGTAATCGCCTTCGGCTAGCAGCTCCGCGACCTCGTCCGAGGTCAGCCCTACGTCCTCGCCGTTGCGATCTCCGCCTCGGAACAGGTACTTCTTCGATGCATGCTGGTCGCTGCTCATGCGGTGATCCTACGCGCGAGCCGGATGCCATCGGCAGGGCGAGTGCCGCGGATCGCGCGCCCGTGACCGCAGAGCGGAATGCCGCGCAGCTCCAACTGCAGGTGGATGGCGAATCGTGCTATGTGCGAGGTGGCCGTGGACGCGCCACATACAGGCGTACGCTATTCCGCCTCGCGCTGGATGCCTCGCGCTGCTCGCTCGAGCCTCAAGCGGCGTAGCGCACCGGCGAAGCTCGCCCGCGAATCCTCATCCGCGCGCTCGAGCTGCGCCAAGCACGCCACCAGGAGCTGCGCGTCCGCGAGCGTAATGAACGACCGCTCCAGGCACGCGCGGCCCAGAAACCGCACCGCTGCCGCGTCCAGCTTCTGGGGATCCTCGCGCGCGATCAGGACGAGCAGCGCGGCTGCCTCGTCCAGGTTGACGTGCGGCAGATCAGACGCCGCGGTGCGGGCCGCCACCAGGTCGCCGCCGACCAGCGCGCGGCGAAGTCGGGTGAGCGGAGATCCCTGCGCGGTCACGAACACACGTTCGTAGCAGACGGGCGATCTGTCCGCCACGAGCGCCATGATTCTTGGCATCGTCGCGCACCCAGACCGTGCTCGATCGTTTGCGCTCTACAGCGTCGGCGTGGCGGCGCTTGTGATCGCTCAGGGTGGCCGATGACGCGCGTTGGATCAGGCCGCTGGACGCTCGTAGCGACTCCGGAAAGTGGGAGTCGCATCCGGCGCTTCTCGAAGCCGAAAACGGAGTGTCAGCAGTGTCAGCCGATTTCGGTACCCATGATGTCAGCAGCGAACTACTCACCACCACCACTTTCCCCATGGTTGAGCCAAACACGAAAAACGGTGCTCGATCAGAAACTACGAATCACGCTGACACTGCTGACACTAGCGAAACGGAGGCACAAGCGTGACCGCGCGCCGCGCCACGGCGCGCCGGGACGATCTGATCAGCGTGCTGCTGGAGGCGCGGATCGAGGATGGACGCCCACTCACGCATGATGAGCTGATCTCGTATTGCTACCTCTTGTTCGTCGCCGGGCTCGACACCACCGCCTGGGCGATCCGGGCCGGCCTCTGGTACCTCGCCCGCACGCCCGGTGCGCAGGCGCAGCTGCGGGTGCAGCCGGAGCTGATCCCCGCGGCCGCCGAGGAGGTGTTGCGGATGCTCTCGCCAGTCCAGGCGATGGCACGCACCTGCAAGCGCGACACGGTCGTACGCGACACCAAGATCAAAGCCGGGGAGCGCGTGGTGCTCGTCTTCGGCGCCGGAAACCGTGACCCCGA
>JALYLC010000394.1 GCA_030774435.1 Actinomycetota bacterium | reverse complement strand
ATGGCCGAGCTCGGCCGCCAGCCGCGCGCCTCGGCCCGCCTGATCGCGAAGCACCGCGAGCGCGTGCTCTTCGGCACCGACACCTTCCCGCCGCCGGCGCCGCTCTACCGCCACTGGTACCGCTTCCTCGAGTCCGACGACGAGCACTTCCCCTACTCCGTGAGTGACGGCCCGCCGTCGCAGGGCCGCTGGGCGGTCTCGGCGCTGAATCTCCCGGTCGAGGTGCTCGAGCCCGTCTACCGCACCAATGCGCGGCGCGTGCTCGGCCTCGGCTGATAGCGGACGTGACGACGACCCCGGCGAGCCCCTGGCGCGCGGCGCTCATCTTCGCGGCCTCGACAGCGGTGATCGGGCTCTCGTTCGGCGTGCTCGCGCGCACGAGCGGGCTCTCGCTCGTGATGACCTGCGCGATGTCGCTCGTCATCTTCGCGGGCGGTTCCCAATTCCTCGCCGTGGCCACGATCGCATCCGGCGGCACGCCGCTCGCCGCAGTGCTCGGCGGGATCGTGCTCAACGCCCGCCACCTGCCCTACGGGCTCGCCGTCGCGCCGCTGCTGCGCGGACCGCTCTGGAAGCGCGCGCTCTCGAGTCAGATCGTGCTCGACGAGTCGACGGCGCTCGCGCTCTCGCAGCCGACCTCCGAGGTCGGGCGGCTGGCGTTCTATGCCTGCGGGTGTCTGTTGTTCGCCGCCTGGAACCTCGGCACGCTGATCGGAGCGCTCGCCGGAGGAGCAATCGCCGACCCCTCCGCGCTCGGGCTCGACGCCGCGTTCCCCGCCAGCATGGTGGCGCTACTCGCCCCGCTGCTGCGCCGGCGCGACATGCGAACCGCCGCGCTCGCCGGCGGCGTGCTCGCGCTGGCGGCCACGCCCTTCATGGCGCCCGGCATTCCCATCCTGCTCGCAGCCGCCGGCGCGCTGGCGGCGCGCTTCGTCCGCGAGGATCCGGCATGACGTGGTGGGCCGTCTTCACGCTGGCGGCTGGGACCTACGTGCTCAAGGCCGCCGGGCCGCTGGCGCTCGGCTCGCGCACGGTCCCACCGCCGCTGCAGCGCGCGCTCAACCTCGTCTCGGTCACGCTGCTGGCTGGCCTGGTCGCCATCAGCACGTTCGGACAGGGCCGGAGCCTCGTGCTCGACGCGCGCGCCGCAGGGCTCGGAGTCGCGCTCGCGGCGGTCTGGCTGCGGGCGCCGTTCGCCGTCGTCGTGATCGCCGCGACCGCCACGGCGGCGGGGTTGCGCGCGCTCGGTGTGGGCTGAAGCCCCGCCAGCTGGGCCGGCGTCCCGAACCCACGCTTAGCAATCCCACAACAGGCGTGCGGGTTGGATTGCGCCGAGCATCAACTATTCTGAACCCCGATGAGCGACCAAGTAGTGGCGCCGGGCGCGCCCGAGCGCCCTCGGAGCGCGCTCGCGGCCATCCGCAAGAACCCGGTCGTCGACCTCGTAGTCACGGTGGCGATGGCCGTGGCGATCGCATACGCCGTGCAGCTGTGGCTCGTGAAGCCGTACCGCGTGCCGAGTCAGTCGATGGAGCAGACGCTGCACGTCGGCGACCGCATCCTGGCCGCCCGCTTCCTCTACCACCTGACGGACCCGAGTCGCGGCGACATCATCGTCTTCCACCCCAACGGGCGCGGCTCCGATGTCTTCCAGACCGACCACGCCTCGAGCCAGAACTACGTCAAGCGCCTAATCGGCCTGCCCAACGAATGGGTCGGGTCGAACGGCGGCAAGGTGTACATCTGCGAGACGAAAGCGCCGATCAGCCGGCTCGCGCCGACCAAGACGCCCGGGTGCCGGTTCCTGAACGAGCCCTACACGACGTCGCCGACGGGTCAGTGCAGCAGCACGACCGGCGATTTCGGCCCGCGGCACCTGGGCCCCGACCAGTATCTGATGCTCGGCGACAATCGCCAGTTCTCCGAGGACTCGCGCTGCTGGGGCGTGATCCACCGCTCCCAGATCATCGGGCGCGCGTTCGCGATCTACTGGCCGCCGACCCGCATCCAGGGGCTTTGAGAGCGCATTTCGAAAATGAAATGCGCTCTCTAACCTCGCGGCGTGACTGACGCGATCGCCACCGCGCGCCACGTGCGTGATGCCGTTGCGGCCGACCTCGATCTTCTGCTCGGTGACCTCGCTCGCTGGGTCGCGCACGATTCGCCGAGCGGCGCGCTCGTGCAGTTGGACGCGCTCGCGGCCGAGATCGGGCAGACGCTCTCGGGCTACGGGCTCGCCCCCGAGCTGGTGCCGTCGCCGGCCGGCCTGCACGTGCACGCCGCGCTGGCAGGCGCCGGAGCGGCGCGCGTGGCCCTGCTCTGCCATCACGACACCGTCTTCCCGCTCGGCACGGTCGCGCGGCGCCCCCTGCGC
>JALYLC010000393.1 GCA_030774435.1 Actinomycetota bacterium | reverse complement strand
GCATGGCCCCGTTCGGGGCCGGCTCGCAGACGGGCAGTGCCGTCGCGGCGGGCTCCGTGCTCGACGGAACCGGGCTCGACGCACTCGCGGCGGCACCCGGGGCGGGCGACGGCAGCGCATTCGTCGTGGCCCTGGGCGGTGCGCCACCGGCGCCGGCTGTAGCCCCGTCCGCCTCGGCGGCGCCTACCAAGGCGAAGCCCGCAGCCAAGCCGGCGGCGCACAAGAAGAAGCCGAAGCTGCCGCTGTGCCCGCGCAAGAAGCCCAAGCCGAAGTACAAGCTCGTCAAGGGCAAGCGGGTGAAGCTGAAACCGAGGCATTGCCGCCCGCGACCCAGGACGAAGACGAACACCAAAGCGCGCGGCCGACCCGGCACGCACTGGGCGCGGCGACACCTGGCCGCGCCCAGCGAGGGCCCGGCCATCGCCGGGCGTCACGATCGAGTGGTGCGGTCGTAGCGCGCCAGGACTGACTCACCCGCGGTCTCGATCGATGTGAGTTGCAGGTCGACGGGCGCGACGAACAGTCGCTCCGGTGCGCCTGACCCGAGTGCTTGACGTCGAGTTCGTCGCGGCGGCGAAACCGGCCGTCACCGGTCTACGATCCGCGCTGTGAGCGTGTCGCGTCGTTCATCGGATCTCGTGGTCGTCTCGCCGCTGAAGACCTGGATCTGCGCGGGTTGTGGAAGCGCGGATGAGGGCTTGCTGGTGATGGAGGATCGCGGGCCGCTATGCATGTCGTGCGCGGACCTTGCGCACCTCGTCTTCCTGCCGCGCGGGGACGCGGCGCTGACGCGCCGGGCGCGGAGGCACAGTCGCCTGTCGGCGGTCGTGGTTCGCTTCAGCCGTGCGCGCAAGCGCTATGAGCGCCAGGGCGTGCTTGTCGAGGAGGCCGCGATCGGGCAGGCCGAGGCCGAGTGCCTGGAGGATGAGGACGCACGGGCGCGTCAGCGCGAGCGCGCAGCGGAGCGGCGAGCGAGAGACGACGTCACGTTCCAGCGCGAGCTCGCGGTCGAGATCGCGCGCCTCTTCCCCGAATGTCCGCGGGAGCGACGAGAGGAGATCGCGACGCACACCGCGCAACGGGGCAGTGGCCGGGTTGGGCGCACGGCCGCCGGCCGTGCGCTCGACCCCGAGGCGATTACGCTTGCGGTGGTCGCGGCGGTGCGCCATGGCGACACCAGCTACGACGATCTGCTGATGGCTGGAGTCGACCGAGAAGACGCGCGCAGGCGCGTCCGCGCCGATGTCGAGCAGACGCTCGAGCGTTGGCGGGGGACCTGCTGACCCCTTGCGATCCCTGAAGGTCGAGATGATCCGGCGCGTGCTCGCGTTCTTGTACATGGCAACGACGGACGGCGCTTCGAGCTCGTCGCCGGATGTTCTACCTCGCCGCGCGGCGAGCTGACGCATGCGGTGCATCGAACCCCGCGCGGCTGTCAGTTCGAGCCGCCAGCTACCGCCGGCTGCGCCCCACTCGGTTGGAGTAAGTGGCGAAGACCATGTCCCACCACGGTGCACTTACGCCGAATCCGCGGTGCTCGTCTTCGAAATGATGCCGCATATGAAGCTCGTGGAGGAGTCGACCCAAGCGGCTTCTCGGTCGGCGGTGATGGAGCGCGAAGTGCAGCATGTCGTAAACCAGGTAGCCGCAATAAAACCCGGCACAGACGGCCGCTCCCTCAGGTCTCCCGAGCACAAGCACGAAGAGCCCGAGGAACGCGGCGCCAAACGGAATGGAGATCACCGGCGGCAACACCAGCCGGCGTGGATCGTTCGGATGGTCATGGTGAACGCCATGGATCATCCAGTGGAGACGTGCTCCCATTCCGCGCTCGGGCTCGAAATGGAACACGCTGCGATGAGTCCAGTACTCGGCAAGCGTCCATAGCGTCCAACCGCAGAAGAACGCGAGAGCCAGCGACGCGACGGGCATCCCGAAGGCGGCTAGGGCCACGAGGCCGACTATCGCCGGCCCAAAGACCAAGGGTGGAACGACAGGATGCACGCGCGTCAGACGATCAAGCGCCTCCGTGCGGAACATCGGAGGCGATTCGGCCAGGGCCGACCGACGAGACGCTCCAAGGTCACCGCCAGAAGGCTGCCCACTCACGCCAGCGAGTGTAGCCACGCCAGCGGCCGCTCGATGACCAAGCACGAAAACGGTCAGGTCGCGATCAGAAAGACCTCGGGAGACCGGCATAACGGACATCCTCTCCGACCGAGCCGAGTTCAGCCCAAGGTGGTCCACCGTAGCGGGGGAACTCCAAGCGGCTCGACGTTTGGGCGCTGAATGGGCGTGGCGG
>JALYLC010000392.1 GCA_030774435.1 Actinomycetota bacterium | reverse complement strand
GCGGCCCTCGCCAGCATCCAACCCAAGGCGTGACGGTGGGAGTAATGAAGAGCCTGTGGGCGTCCGTGCAGGGCGACCCGGTATTCATGCGCCGCATCAACGGCTGGCTGACGATGTTCTGGCTCGCGATGATCCCGCTCTCGCTCGCGACCGGATGGGTCAAGAGCGTGACGTACGTCTCCGCGCTGTCGCTCTGGGCGCTCGTCTCCGGGCACTGGTCGGCCTGGCAGGCCGCGCGCGTCGAGGTCAATCAGGAAGTAGAGGCGAAGGCGCGCGCGGATGAGGATGTCGCCGCTCAGGTGGTCGAGGAGGTCATCGAGAAGACCGAGATCGACCGAGCATGAGCCGCCCCATGGATGAGCACTCGATCCGGATCAGGGAACTTCGACTGAGGTTCGGCGACCCAGACGCCTACGCTGCGCAGCGCTCGTGCGGGTGGAGCGGCGAGGCGCATAGCGGACGGACCGCGGAGAGAGTGGCGCGGCGAGACGGCACGCAACACGTCGACCGGGAGCGACTCGCGCTCGCACGTCGACCGCGAGCGTAAGTCGCGCCGCCAACGGCGATAGGGTGAAAGTGGGTAGCCCGCGGCAGGGAGTTCTCCTCTGCACATCAACGGCCGGCGAACCACTGGGCTCGGTAGCGCGGCTTCGAAGGACCCTCACGTCTTCCCCCCGGGCACGGCCGCGACGCAGTCGAGGCTTCGCAATTAGGAGATGCTGGCGGTCCCTTAGCTCTCCTTGCCCTGCGCCGCCGCGTGAGCGTACCGCGTAGCAGTCGACGCAGACCGAATAGCCCACACGCGGCCGGCCCTCCCCTCCGCGGAGCCGCGCAGGGAGCCGCGCAGCGCCGACGCCACCCGCGACAGTCGGCCCGCCACGGTCGCGCTCGGGATGACCGGCACCGCTGGCCTCGCTCATCCTCCGGTTTAGCCCGGCACGGGCGAGACCGCCCGAGTCTTCCACTGCTTGAAGAGGGAAGATGCCGAACCACCCCCGGTATTCCCGCCCGCGCCGTCGCGCGAGCGTACGCCGAAACGCCGAAGCTGGCTAGTCCGTCGGATAGCTGCGGCCGCCCGGCGTGAGCCGCACCGTCGGCGGCCGCACGTCGGTGTCAACCCGCACCAGACCCACCGATAGCAGATATTCCCATACCGGACTCGTCACCGACGGCACGGCACCAGCTTCCTGCAGCGCGCGGATCGCCGCATACTCCTCATCGGTCAGGCCATGCGAGTGCGCCACGCACACGAGATTACGCCGTCTAAGGTGGGCTTGTCTCCGAGTGCTCCGACAGTTGGGAGTGCGATAGGTCTGTGAGGCTGGGCGGGCCCCGTCGTGTGACGGGGCCCGTCCGGGCCTCGGCTCAGGCTGCCTCCTTCACCGCCAAGTGGAAGTACGCGCACGAGACCTCATGCGCGAGGATTGAGGTTGCCGACAACGGGGCAGGGACAGGGCATGCCTGCGCCGCTGAGCCTCGAACTAGCGGCGGTGGCCAGCGAGCTGCCGATCGCTCGTCACGCGATCACTGAGTTTTGTGCAAGCCTCGGGCTCCGCGTGGAGCTGACGGAGGACATTCGCCTAGCCGTCAGCGAGGCCTGCACCAACGTCGTGCTGCACGCCTACGAAGGCCACACAGGAGCCTCCGCCTACGCGCTCGAGGCGCGCGTCGAGGACGGTTCCCTGGTGGTTGTCGTGCGCGATGCTGGGATGGGAATGCCCAAGGACTTGGTAACCCGGCGGAGCGCTGGCCTTGGGCTTGGCTTGCCGCTCATGGCCCTGATGGCCTCCAGCGTCGATGTAGCTCCGGTTGCTGGCGGCGGCCCACGCGTCGCGATGCGATTCGCGATGGTGGAGCACGCGACTCGCGCGACTAGCGACGGCCTTGGCGGGGTGGAGGCCTACCGGCCGAAGTACCCACGTCCCACGCTAGTCGCACACCAGACGTCGACCGATGAGATTCGCGAATGCGCAGACCGGGCACACCCCGACATGGCTGACACCGACAGACCCCGCTGGCCCATGACGCCGATGTCCACCGGCGACCCCGAAGCTGCAGACCCGCCGCGCCCATCGACCGTGCCGAGGGACGACCCGCCGGCGCGCGGCCGGCCCGAGGCCCCGGCCTCGGACGATCCGCCGATTCAGGAGCCGCCCAAGGAGCCGCCTCGACGCAGCTCGCACGGCCCGGGCGGGATGGACGCGATCGATGAAGAGCCCGTCCGCGAGCCCGACGACGACGATGCCCCCGGCGGGATGACGGGCATCCCCGATCCCGAGGACGATCGTGACTGAGTCGGCCGAGCAGTGCCGAAGGGATGCCAGCGAACTGCAAAAGGGGCGCGCTGGCGCCGGGCCTCGTGTGGATCTCCTGGGACGCGCAGCCGCCGGTGGTGAGGCTCACGCCGACTCGACGAAACCTCTCCACGGACTGAATGCGCAGCCGGTCGTGTTGCCCTCTGGCTGGGGCGGTCGCAGCGGGCGGCCGTGCGGCGATGGCCTAGTAGCATTTGGCACGAGAGGTGGTAGCCTCGAAGGCGTGAGCAGTCCGCTCGCTCTGAACGCCGACGGGCTCGCCGCCATCCGCGCCTCAAGACCGGGAACCTGCAGGTGGAGGCTGACGACCCCATCCAAGGTTCACGGCTATCTCCGAGGTGTCGGGTTCGGCGACAGCCAAAGGTGCAGTGAGGGCCCGCCGTGGCGAGCCCTCACCTCGAGTGCTAGGCGGTCGCGAGCCTAGAGGATCTTCCGTACTACCGTGACTATGCCGATGATGCCACAATGAGTAGCCAACCCGCGAGAGTTCCACCTTCCTGACACGCGACCGGGCGAGGGATGCCGGCCTGGTCGGCCGAGTCTAGCCCGTTCGCGCACCGGGGCTCGGGCCCTCTTGCCGCTTCGCGGTAGAGGACGCGCGCGCAGGAATACGAACTGCCCTGGCTGGGTAGACGCAGAGTCTCACGGCGGCGTTCCGGCCGCCGGTCGCGGAGCCTTGAGGAGGGCACGATGGCGAAGGCGAACGTGCACACCATGCCGCACGAGGGCGGGTGGGCGAACCGGCGCGAAGGCGCCAAGCGCGTCTCAAAGGTCTACAAGACGAAGGCCGAGGCGCAGGCGGCAGGTCGGAAGACGGCGCTGCGCGAGAAGGTCGAGCACGTCATCGCGAACCGCGACGGCCAGGTCGGCGAGCGCAATAGCTACGGCAACGACCCGGCGCGGTTCAAGGGATAGCGGCGTGACGGACGATCCGCGCCACGGGCAGCGAATCCCGTGGCGCGGCGTCGCGTCTAGCGCTGGACGTCGCCGCCTTCGACCTCGCCGCGCCACTCGCCGCTTGCGCGACCGCGTCGCTCGACGAGCTTTTTGAAGCGCTCGAGGCTGTTCTTGACCTCGCGCTTGTCGGCACCGAGCGCGGAGCCGACCTTCTCCATCACGCCTTCGCTCTCGTGCTCGATCTGCACCATCACGCGACTCGACTCCTCACTGAGCCGATGAAACGTCACGACACCCGCATTAGCCTTGCCGTCAGTCGCCTTCCAGGCAACCCGCTCATCAGGCAGCTGCTCGGTGATCACGGCATCCCACTCGGCTACGTGGCCGGCGATCTTTGCCCGCCAGTGCAGGTGCGTGTCGTCGATCTGGCGCACCTCTTCGATCCCGTCCATGAACTCGGGGAACGATTCGAACTGCGTCCACTGCGCGTAGGCGACGCGCACAGGCACGTCGATATCGATGCTCTGCTCGACCGTACTCATTGCTCTCCTCTTACATGGGGCATGAGTTAAGCGCTACCCCATGCCCACAGCGCCAAACCTCCCGGGAACCTCCGCGCGGGCTCGATGTGCGAAAGACGCGCGGCCGGGGAACAGACGTGCTCAGACCCTAGCGAGCGCTGAGCGTCGGCTCGGCAAGGAGCAAGCATGAACCAGGACGAACGCATGCGAGTGCTCGAGGACGAGAATCAGCGCCTCGAGCGGGCAGCCACCAACCGCTGGTCCGGGTTCGCCGACGCCGACCTCCGTGCGCTCACAGCGTGCCTCCAGGTGGCCGCAGACCACGTGGGCGACGTCATCGCAGCCGAGGCAGAGCGCTTCGTACGAGAGATCGGTGGCGAGACTACCCGACGCAGCACTGCGTGACCTGGGGCCCTCAGGGCGGGTTCGCCGCGGCCGGCAGCGAACCCTGGCCCGAGTGCACGCTAGGCGTTGTCGGCGGGGTCATCTACGCCTGTCGTGGCCCCGCAGCAGCGCGGCACCTAAACGCGCTGCACGCGTCGGTGTGCGCCGATATCGTTGGCGACGCATGAGCACCTGCAGGCATGCAAGAGTCGAGGTGTCGGTGACGATTCGCGCACCCCGCGAAGCGGCCGAGCACGCACGCGAGTACTCCGGCGCCATGCGCACCGACCAGGTAGGTCTGTGCCGGGAGTGCGGTCAAAGCGTCACTCGCTTCCGGCGCTTCGCGCAATGGTCGCCCTGGCAGACCGACGGCGAGACGCACAGCAGCACCGTGTGAGGGCTCGCCGCCGGACCGGACTCACCCGGCGGAGCCGCTACCGACGCCGAGCCGTGCGTCCACGTCGTAAAGGAAGGCCTCGTGGGCTTCCGCTAGCAGGTGATTAAGCTTCAATCCACCGGCAGTAGGTTTTTGAGGGTCGCGGGTGGGCGCTGGGGTTGTTTGTGGTGGTGGAGATCACCTGTGGTCGCGTGGTAGCGCTCGCGATCGTCGTTAACGCGCCCGGCCAGCGACCGTCGGCGCTTGTTGCCCTTGGCTGTGGCGGGCTGCGTCGTCCCGGTGGGGCCGGGGGTGTTCGAGAGCTGGGCTGTGAGGCGTGCGGAGTTGCTCAGCGGAGCGCGGGTAGGCCGCGGAGGCGGGTGAGGCATTCGATCCAGGCCTCATGCCAGGGCCAGCGCGCGGGTAGGCGTAGGGTGATGCGGCGGCCGTGGCGGACGAGCCGGCCGGGTATGACGAGCAGGCGCCGTCGGAGTGTCGCTTGGGCTTGTGGGGTGGCGTGTTCGAGGCCCAGCAGCGCGACCCAGCGCGCGAGGTTGGCGGCCAGCGCTGCGATCACACACCAGGCGGCGTTGGCGGCGTAGTGGCCGCTTGGTGCGTGGCGCAGCGCGGAGTCTTTGTGGTCGCGGATGGCGAGCTCGACGACGGCGTGCTGGCGGTGCTCTGCCTCGACGATGGCGAGCGCTTCTGTGCGGTCGGTGATGAAGGCGTGGTGGCGCCAGTCGGGCCAGAGCGCTGCCTGCGCGCCGAGGAGCCGTGTGCGGCGCACGATCAGGCGCCGCTCGCCCAGGCGCGTCTCGGCGATCTCCGCGATGCCTGTTGCCGGGTAGCCGGCGAGCGGCTGCCAGGCCGCCTCCGGGATCTGCTCGATCACCGCGCGTACGTGGGCCTGCATGGTCACGCCGATCGAGTAGCGCACGCCCAGGCGCTCGAGCGCGCCGATCGTGGCGTACGACCAGAAGCCCGAGTCGGCGCGCACGAGGATCTCGCCCGTAGCGCCCGCGCGGCGGACGCGCGCGACGAGCTCGTCGACGAAGCGCTTGGCGCCGCGCTGGGGTGTTGGCCGAGCCTTTGCGCAGGCGGATGTGCAGCGTCTCGCGCGTGTCTGCGCGCGTCGCGATCAGCGGGTGGTAGCCGAGGCGGAGGGTGTAGCCGTAGGCCGCGCCCTGCTTGCTGGCGCCGTAGACCTTCGCACACAAACGAGTCGACATCGATCACCAAGCGCCCGCTGCCGGGCCCGGCACCCGCGCTCCAGGCACGCCCAAGCGCCTCGCCGAGCACACGATCGAGCTGACGGACATGCCCGAAGGTGAAACTGCGCAGGAACGTCCCGAGCGTCGAGGGCGCCAACACACGGTGGCCCAGCACGCGGCTCGTCTCGCCCGCTCGCAGCACGTCGCAGTCGTCGATCGAGTCCGCCCCGAGCAGCATCGCAGACACCAGCGAGAGCACCTTCGCGCCCGCCCGCCCGCGCGGCGCCCGAGCGCGCAGGAAGCCGCACAGCTTCGTCGATCAGCCGCTCCAACCCGAGCCGCACAACGAGCGTCGACGCGAGCAGCAAACCCGCGTTTGCAACCACCCGCGGATCATCAAAACACGGCTCCATCCGGTCCAGATCACGTCCACCCCGCCCTCTAGCATCCGTCACCATCCGGGTGACCTCCTGAGCGCAGGACCCGCGGCTGCGCACACAGCCCGTCTTGCCTGCTCAGGAGGTCATTCTGGCGATCACCTCGGACACCCCACCCAACCCAAAACGGTGAATCGAGGTTAAGGGCTACTTACGATGAAGCCGTCCACCCAAGCCATCGCCTCGCGCATTCCAACGCGCTCATTCGACTCCCCACGCGCGAGCCGCTCCATCTTCGCCCCCGTGTCCACCAGCCGCGGCGCTGAGCTCGGCGACCCTTGCCCTCGCGGCTTCGGCCGTGTCTGCGTTGCTGCGTCGTACGCGGCCAGCACTTCCGCACCCACTTGCACCAGCGTGCAGCCAACCCGCGCGTGCTCGGCTAGCATCTGCCAGCGTGCTTCTTGGCGCTCTGTGATATCGCGCTCGCGAATCAGGCGATCGGCTTCATCGTCCCCCGCGGCGGCGCGTAACCGGGCTTGAGCCTAGGTCGGTCGAACACTGCGCCGACGAGGTTGTCGAGAGGCATGCCCGACGCGGTGCTCATCGACGTGCACGGCACCGTCGCGACGCGCCTCCCGTGCGGCCGTCTGCCAACCCGTGCGCGTCTGGCCTCGCCACCCGCACGAGCACTCGGCGGCGTACGACTCGGTGTCGCCGAACCTCCACATCCCTGACCCGGATCGAGTGCTCAGCCATTGGACGGCTCATGCTCGGTCGATCTCGGTCTTCTCGATGACCTCCTCGACCACCTGACTGGCGACATCCTCACCCGCGCGTGCCTGCGCCTCCACTTCCTGATTGACCTCGACGCGCGCGGCCTGCCAGGCCGAGTGCCCGGAGACGAGCGCCCAGAGCGACAGCGCGGAGACATACGTCACGCTTTTGGCCCAGCCGGACGCGAGCGCGAGCGGGATCATGGCGAGCCAGAAGATCGTCAGCCAGCCGTTGATGCGGCGCATGAAGACCGGGTCTCCCTGCACGGAAGCCCACAGGCTCTTCATTATTCCCACCGTCACTCCTTGGGTTGGTTGCTGGCGATGGCCGCGCCGCGCGTCGCGTGGATAGGCAGGAACGTGGCGAGTCCCGTGAGCTCCGCGGCGCGGTGGACGGTGTGCGCTTCGGGAGCGATCACCACCTCAAGCCGGCCGTCACGCTCTTCGAGCCTCTTGGAGGCTGCACTGCGGACCCGACGGTGTCTTCCTCACCTGCCTGGGCGGCGGCGAGGGCAACGACGACGGACCGGGCGGGATCGCATTGCTCGACCACGAGACATTCGACGTTCTGCGCGCCTGGGAGACCGACCGCGGGCCGCAGCACCTCCACTACGACGCCTGGTGGCACCTCAATCGCAACGTGCTGATCTCCAGCGAGTGGGGCAGCCCCTCGATGATCGAGGACGGCATCGTACCCGAACTGCTGCTGGGCCAGAAGTACGGCCACGCCATCCACTTCTGGGACCTCGCCGCGGGTAAGCACGTGCAGCGCGTCGACCTGGGCGCGCAGCATCAGATGGCGCTGGAGCTGCGCCCGTCGCACGACCCCGAGGCGACCTGGGGGTTCGTCGGCGTCGTGATCTCCACCGAGGACCTGTCCGGTTCGATCTGGCGCTGGTTCCACGACGGCGACGAGTGGAAGGCCGAGAAGGTCATCAGCATCCCTGCCGAGCCCGCCGACCCCCAGCTGCTGCCGCCCGCGCTGCAGCCGCTCGCTGCCGTGCCGCCGATCATCACCGACATCGACCTCTCGGTCGACGACAGGTTCCTCTACGTGTCCTGCTGGGGCACGGGCGAGATGAAGCAGTACGACGTGAGCGATCCGGCGGACCCGAAGCAGGTGGGATCCGTGCAGCTCGGCGGCATCGTCAACCGCACCGCGCACCCGGCCAAGGCCGATCCGCCACGCCGGCAGCGTCACGCTGCGCCTGCCCGCCCGCTGGCCCTGGCAGCACGCCTGGATCGCATGCCTGACCCGACTACGCGGCCTGCCACAGCTCTCCTGAGCGCCCCCGCACGTCCCACAAACCGACCTCCCGAAACACCCGCCGGCCGGGACGGCACGGCCCGCCCTCACACGAAACGACAAGCGCTCGGCAGACCCTGACCGGCACTCCCGGCGGCCACCGCCACCGCCGCCACACGACCACCCATCAACTCTGCGGCCACAAACACCCCGAGCGCCCTATCCCGGAAGGAGTGCGGGGTTTTGACGGCGAAGTCTTGCTCGTCATCGACGGGGGAGGCGAGGATGGGTCTTGTCTGCAAGGACGATGGTTGGCGGGTGCCGGACTGGTTGTGGCAGCAGATCGAGCCGCTGTTGCCGTGGACGCCTGTCACTCCTGGCTCAACCGCAACCGCGCGCTGCTGATCCGCTGGTCGAAGAAGGAGAACCACCTCGCCCTACTCCAGCTCGGCAGCGGCCTCATCGCATTCACGAAAGCCCGCACCGCACAGCTCCCAACCACCCAACCGGGATAGGCTCTTTTTAACGGGGAGCCCTGTGAACCGCCGGCAGAGGCGTGCCGTCGGACTCGGCGAACATCGGCGGCGCGTAGCCGTCGTTACGCGGAGTCGATCAAAACGCCGGAGTGCCTGGGAAGGGTTTGAAACTCCCTGGGGACCGCGTGGTGGGTTCTCATCTGGAGTGTCCTTTCGGGTTAGGTTCGACGTCGATCGGGTCGAGGAATGGCTGGTGGAGCGAGCCGACGACGAGATTGCGGGCGAGCGGGATCTGGTGGGAGGCGCTCTCGAGGATGTGCATGAGGTAGCCGGCGGTGTTTGGGAAGACGACGATGTCGCCGACGTCGACACCTCGGGGGAATCGCATGCGGCGCCAGGTCAGAAGTTCGCGCTCGATGCAGTACGCGCCGACCAGGTAGCCCTCGATTGCGCCTGTGGGGCGTGTATCGGCTTCGGGCCTCGGTGTTGGGGGGCGAAGCAGCAGTGGGTCGACGAGGAAGTCGTCGGAGGTCGACCGGCATTGCGTGCGATTCATGGCGACGCCGATCAGCCACGCGTCGTCTGGGCGCTGCTTGCGGAACTCGACGCGTGCGGCCGTGAGACCGCAGCCGTCCACGAGCGATCGTCCGGGTTCGCAGCGCAGCTGCATCCCGCGGGCGCGTAGCGCCTCGGCGGCCGTCTGTGTTCCCGTGCGTGTGTGCACCTCTGCCTGCAGGACTCGGGCCAGCCATCGTCCTCGCGTCGGCTCCTGGTAGTAGGGGTAGAGGTTCGGGTGGCCGATGATCTCGCCGGCGTGTGCAGTCAAGCCGAGGCCGTGGCCCTCGAAGGTGAGCGGCTCGCGGCGGCCGAGCAGGGCCGCGCGATGTTCGCTCCAGAATCGCTCCCATGCCGCTGCGTCGTCGAGGTAGCTGATCGGAATGCCGCCGCCGATGTCGACGAACCTCGGGTGGTGGCCGCGCTCCCGCAGTGCGTCGACGACCTCGAGGCTTTCGGTCAGCGCCGTCACGCGGTCCGCCGCCGCGTACCCGTCGAGGTGGAAGTGCACCCCGCTGATCTCGAGCGTGGTGCCGACCGCCGGCCAGTATCGATCGACCAGCGTGATCATCTCCAGTGACGGGAGGCCGAAGCGTGTGAGCGCGCGCCCGTCCGCATGCACTGGTGCGAGCCGGAGCGCTACTGGCACGCTCCGCGTCGAGTGCTCGGCCGCCTCGGCGAGCAGCCTCAGCTCGTCCTCGTTGTCGATGACGACGGTCGCCCCGCAGTCGGCGCACAGCTGGAGCAGAGGGCGTGGTTTCACCGCGGCTGTCACGATCAGGTTGCTGGCGGGGACGTGGCGTGCGAGTGCTTGGCGCAGCTCCCGCTCGCTGGCCACGTCGATTCCGAGTCCGAGGCGCCGGGCCTCATCGACGAGCGTGAGTGCCTTGTTCGCTTTGCGGGCGAAGAAGATCTTCAGATCGACGCCCAGGTGCGCGGCGGCGTGTTGCAGTTCCCCGGCGTTGCGGGCGAGCGGTGCGGGATCGAGCACGTTCAGTGGCGAGCCGTGACGGTCGAGCCACTCAGCCAGAAGCACGGGCTGGTCGCAGAGCGCGAGTTGCCAGGGCTCGAGGCGCGCGGGCAGCGCCACGAGGCCTGCGCATCCCGAGCGCGCCTCAGCGCCAGCGCCTAGAGTCTTGATCCGCACGCTCATGCCGGCGCCCGCTCGCGCGGCCAGCTGCCGCGCGCCGTGAGGCAGCGCTCACGGCATCGTTGGACGACTCGCCGAGCCCATTGGTCCGCGTGCGGATGGAGGCTGCGGCTGAGCGTGTCATTGCCGATTACCGAGTCCTCGGTCGGTCGCCCGATCGCTGACAGGCCGATGGTGACGGAGCCATCGAGGCCTCGGCAGCTGCTGTTCGGAGCGACTTCGAGTCCGCGTCGGCCGGGCGCGGTGCGCGCGTGGCCGTGGGCGATGAGTTGAGCGAGTAGACCTTCGTGTCCCAACGCGCCTGGGCCGGGCAGAACCGCGTCCACGACAACGTCGATCGCACGCTGCCCGCGCTCGCAGCGCAGCGCAGTGCGACCATGCTCGCTCGCGAGGCTCGCTCCCCGGAGGTGGTTCAGGTCGACGCGCCCCGCCGCGACGAGCGCGAGCAGCTTGGCGGCATTCAGCGCGGGAGGTCCGAACGACACGCGTTCCATTTCGGCCGCCAGGCGAAGGAACGCCGGCCAGTCGCCGTCGGAGAGGCCATGGCCGCCAAGTCGTGCGACCAGCGCTGGATAGAGCGTCCGCCAGGTGTGCCCGAGCGCCCAAGGCACATCGGGCGGGACGAGGCCGGCGCCGACAGCCAAAGACTGCTCGATCGCCTCCGCCGGCGCGAGTTCGCCCGAGTCGGTGACGCCGCTCACGGCCTTGGCGAGCCACCCACCCAGGGCGACGCGGACGTCCCCGGCGGCGTACCCGCCGGCGGCTGCGAGCAGGCTCGAACAGGCGGCCGCAGCGAGAATCGGCAGCAGATGAGCATGCAGGTCGACCGTGCCACGGAGGCCGGAGATCCGTGCGCGGCCCCGCTCCGCGATGCCGGCCAGCTCCGGCACGCGCGCCGCGATCGCGGGAGTGGGCTTGGCGAGCATCGGTCGTCCGCTGCGAGCGAACGGAAGGATCAGGCCGGCATCCTGCTTGCCCGGCAGGTAGCGGAGCCGGTACGGATGGTCGAGTGCCTGGAAGGATCCGCCTCGACCCTCCGTGAGCGCGAGCGCGGCGTCGATGAACGTCAGGGCGAAGCCACGGATCGCGACCGTGGCTCCTGCGGCGACGCGGTCACGGGAAAGCCACCGCTCAACCGGGAACACGGCCGGGACGAGCGGCGCTGCGTGCGCCCACCCGGCCGCGAAGCCCGCGTCCGAGGAGTCCTGGTGGCCAACGGCGATCAGCACCTCGTCATAGGCGCCGGCCGCTCCCGCGGCCCGCAGGACCCAGCCGCGCCCGCTCGGCCGAAGCGTCTCCACGGCCGAGCGGCAGAGCTTCAATTCGACGGTCGGCGGGGTGTGGCGTCGAAGGGTTTCGAAGCCCTCGCAGAGATAGCGCCCGACTTGGGCTCGCGGCGGATAGTCCTCGTCATCGCGGCCCGCCTGGCGCCCCTTCCTCCACGCGACGAATGACTGCCGTTCGCGGGGCGGCACAGCCTGGCTGGACGGCCACCACATGTCGAGCTGGTCGGCCGCGAAGTTCATCCGCAAATACGTGGGCTGAGCGGGGTCATAGATCAGGCCGGCTCCCGCGGCCGGATGCGGCTCGAACACGTCGATCTCGATAAGTGCCGCAGGGTCGAGACCGCAGGCATAGTCGAGGAGACGCTCGAGGGCGAACAGACCTTTGGGACCGAGACCGACGATGGCGACTCGGAGTGCACGATCCCATTCGGCGCGAGCAGGGGCGTCTACGGAAAGGCGGGCAGCGATGGGATCTCTCCCTCTCCGACCAGTGCGGCCAGGCGCGCCGGCTCGCAGCCTAACTCGCGTTCGACCCATGCATCGTCGTACACAGTTTCGAGGTAGCCGGCCCCGCCGTCGGGGAAGATGGCCGCGCAGCGACTTCCGGGCGCCATGTGCACGGCGGTCGCTTCGAGGGCGACGGCGACGCCACCTGAAGACGCCCCGGCGAGGATCGCCTCCCGCTCGACCAAGCGGCGGCAGCCGACGACGCAGTCCAGGTCGGAGACGCGCACCAGGTCATGGAAATCTGCCTGCGCGGAGAGACTCGTCTCGACACCGGCGCCGATGCCGGGTAGCAGGCGCGTGTTGCGTACGCCGCCGAAGAGCGCGCTGCCGGTCGCATCCACCGCCACCAGCCGGGTGCGGCGCCCGTGCTCGCGCAGGTAGTCACCGCAGCCGCGCAGGGTGCCGGTCGTGCTCGTGGCGACGAACAGATAGTCGAGCTGGCCATCGAGCGCTTCGTCGATCTCCCGCATCGTGCCCTCTGCGTGGGCGGCCGGGTTGGCCTCGTTGGCGTACTGATCGGGCCAGAACGAGTCGGGTATCTCCGCGACCAACTGACAGACAAGCTTCAGCCGAGCGACGAGCAGATCCCCGGTCTCGAGATCCGGGCTCGAGACGACGCGGACGTCCGCGCCGAGCGCACGCATCGCGCGGACGCCGGTCGCGTGCGCACGAGCGTCGACCACGCAGATCAGCCGCATCCCGTGGTACCGGCAGGCCTGGGCAAGCCCAACGCCCATGTTGCCCGAACTCGACTCTATTACGGTCGTCCCCAAGCCGATCGACCCACGCTCCAGGGCCTCCTCGAGCATCCGCGCCGCAGGCCGATCCTTGGCGCTGCCACCCGGGTTCGAAGCCTCCAACTTCGCCCAGACATCCACGTCAGACCGCACGAGGTAGCGGCGCAGCGCCACCAGCGGGGTATCGCCGATCGCCGCGAGGATTCCGACGACGGGTGCTCGCGCAGGCGCCGTCCGACCCAAAGCGACGTTAGGAGCGGCACTCACGAGGCCCACGCTCAGCTTGGCGGCTTCGGCAGCGGGTGCGCGGCGAGCGCTTCGGCCACGGCTATAAGGTTCCCGGCGGCGGTGCGCGCAGTCTTCGCCGACCACTCGTGGCCCTCATCGGTCTCGAGGTAGGTAAGACCGGGACCCGGGCCCTTGTTCCAATACGTCCAGGCCTGCGCGGGAACGCTGTAGCCGATGTCGTTCACGGCCTGAGCGAGCTCGGCGATGACGTGGTGGGCGCCATCCTCGTTGCCGGTGACCACGAATCCGGCGACGCGACTATAGGCCACCGGCACTCCCTGCTCGTCGGTCTCCGAGAGCATCGCGCCCATCCGCTCGACAACACGCTTGACAACGCTCGAGGGTTGGCCAAACCACGTCGGCGTCGCGAGCACGAGGATCTCCGACGAGACGATCTTCGCGCGGATCGCGGGCCACTCATCGCCATCACCCTCGTCGGACGAGACGCCCGGCAGCACGCTATGGTCGACCACGCGAATCGTCTCGCACGTCACACCACCGCCCTCAAGCGCATCGCTCAGGACCCTGGCGAGCGCTTCCGTATTGGATGGGGCCGGCGAGCGCTTGAGCGTGCAGTTCAAAACGAAAGCGTGGAGAGGCATGCCATCTTCTACCCCAGCGCGTCCACATCGAAGCACGCACATGACGCGAGCGGTTGCGAACCGCCCGTTACCTTGGACGCGCCATGAGCAACGCGCCCGGCGTCCCGGTCGAGGGCTCCGGCGGCGAGCCGAGTACCGATAAGGGCGGTTGGCGTCATCGACCAGGTGACCTGCTTCCTGCGCGGTGGCCTGGCCGCACTCGCGGCAGCACAAGCCGACCAGGCTGCGCGAAGCCCGTGGGAGCGCGCCCGCGCCCGGACCGAAAGCACCACTCCATCCTCGGCAGCGACGCTGGTGAGGCCATCCGGGCGGCGAGACGGCTCCGTGCTTTGCCTGGGCCAACCGACGCGTCCTATTCGAACGCACCGATTCACAGTTCGATCCCCAGCTCCGCGAGCTGCGCCTTTCGCTCGGCAGGAGTCTGCCAGCGATAGCGATCCCGCCCGGCGGCCCGCTCGCACAGCGTGACGAGATGGCCTGCACCCCGAGCCTGACCGCCCGGCAGCCCACGCCCGCGCAACGAGGCCCGCCGGGAGAACGGGCCTCGATGTCTCTCAATGCGAGTCCTTGGCACCGCTCCGCGCGATGCTAGATAACTCGTCGGTGAGCGCGTCAGCGAGACTTCTTGGCCGCGTCCCGCACGTCCTTCGCGGCGTCCTTGGTCGTGCCCTTCGCCTGTTGGAGCTTGCCCTCGGTCTCGCGCTGCTGGTTGCCCGTGAGCTTGCCCCGGACTTCCCTGGCCTTGCCTCCGGCTTCGTCCTTCAAACCCATGACCGTGCCTCCTGATTGAGGTCGAGTACTCGCATGCTTATTCCCCTGCGCCCAGGACACGTGGGAGTCGATCATGCCCCCCAATCAGAAGCGCTGGAACGCCGTGCGCGAGCTGCTCGAATACGACTCGGCGCCCGGCCTGCGAGGCCGCGTCCGCTGGCGCCTCGTCCAGATCGCGGACCAGACCGCTGACCTCCTGAGCAGCACCCCCGAGGCCTGGCCGCAAGAGCGCGACCACGATCTGGCCGTCCAACTCCGCGAAGCAATCGACGACCTGGCTGAGGTCGTGCGCGCGATCACCACCGTCCACCTCGTCGCAGAGGTGCCGGCATGAACGCGGTGTCCCCCTTCGATCGCGCGTTCACGCTGATCGAGCAAGCCAGCGAGATCCTCGACTGCGAAGACGAGGGACGCGCTTCGCTCATCCGCGCGACGGTGAGCGCATGGCACCAGTCCACGCCGGCCGCGTGGGCGAGCGTGCAGTCCGGAGAAGACCGGCGCTGGGCCTCCGCCGTCTCGATCCTCGAGTACGACGTGCCGCCCGGGAGCGAGGATCCGCTGGCCGCGACGGCGCGAAGGCTGCTGGCACAGATCGTCGACCAGACCGAGGATGCAGTCCGACTGCACGGCGAAAATGTCTGACCGCGACGATCTGCAGCAGATAGCGCACCAGCTACGCGGAGCTGTCGACCGACTGCGCGACATCGCGTACGCCGCCACCGCCCTCCACTCCCTCGGATCGGCGGAGTCGTGATGGACACCACTGGGAGCCTGATCCGCGCCGAGCGCGAGCGCATCGGCTGGACTCAGGTCGAGCTGGCCACGCACGCGGGCACCGACCGCAGCACCGTTAGCCGCGCAGAGACAGGCGCACGCCAGGCCGCAACGCTTTCGCTGCTGTCGATGGTAAAGTTCGCGCGCGCGCTCGGCATGACGGTCGACGAGCTCGTCGGCGACGACGTCGAGTCATCGGAGGTGGCGTCGTGAGCGCTAGCAATGACGACTACTGGTACACCGGCAAGATGCTCGCGGTCTCGCTGCGCCTCGAGCGCACACGGCTCGCCCGTCTCGAAGCCGAAGCTGACGCTCAGCGAGCGCGCATCGAATGGATCGAAGGCGGGCGACAGGGCGTCCACGAACTCGGTGACTGCCGCATGGGTGTCCGCGCGTCGAGCGCGCTTCGCCGGGCTGGGATCTTCAACGTGCCGCAACTCGTGAGCTTCACGCGCGCACAGCTCGGCACGATCCAGGGCATCGGCGAGCGAGCGCTTGACGTAATCGAGCTCGCGCTTCTCGTTCACGGGTACACGCTCCAGCTCCCAGAGGAGGAGACGGACGACGAGTGACGCGGATTGCAGTCGGCACGTAGGGCACCCAGGCCGGGGCTGCGAGCTCGAGGGTCTCAAACTCCGCGGGGCTCATCCAGGAACCTGGCGAGCGTTAAGTTCGACGCGCCGCACAGCGCAGAGCGGCCGGGTTTGGATCGTCGCGCGTTGGGCACAGACGAGGCCGGCGGGGCGGTTGAGAGAGCCTCTGGGGGCTTTCGGATACGGCCGCTCCGCCGGGGAGCATTTGTGCGCTGTTGCGTTTGGATCGCTGGGTGAGCGGACAGAACGGGGCAAGGCGGAGCGGCCGCCCTCTCCTGGGAGGACCCCAGCGACCGCTCCGCTGCTAGCCCGGATCGTGCAGTAGGCGGTCGCTCGACGCGGTTTGCGGAGCGGGTATGTCCGCCTGAGCAGGGACAATCGGTGTTGCTGAAGTACCGAAACCCTGCCCAGGAGGAGCACCTTGCGGGTGAACGCTACATCGCTTGCCGGACGCGTGGAAGTGGTCGCTGATCAGGATGGTTTGACGAGTCGGGCGGGCACGGCGTTGCTGGCCGGGGTGGCTGACCGGGTCGGGCTCACGGGTGCGCTTGGTGTGGCGATGGGCGGTGTGCGGCAGCGGGCCTCGCGGCACTGTCCGGGCCGGGCGTTGAGGGACGTGGCGGTGATGCTCGCCGACGGCGGCGATGCGCTCTGCGATGTGCGCGCGCTGCGTGACGAGCCGAGCCTGTTCGGCCCGGTGGCGTCGGACGCGACGGCCTGGCGCGCGATCGCGGCGGTTGACGGCGAGCGGCTCGACGAGGTACGCCGCGCGCGCGCCGTTGCACGCGAGCAGGTCTGGGCGCAGGCGGGCGCGCCACGCCGGGTGATCCTCGATATCGACGCGACGCTGATCACGGCGCACTCCGACAAGCAGGGCGCGGCCGGGACGTTCAAGGGCGGGTATGGCTTCAACCCGCTGGTCTGCTTCGAGGCCGAGACGCGCGAGGCCATGAG
>JALYLC010000391.1 GCA_030774435.1 Actinomycetota bacterium | reverse complement strand
ACGCTGGTCGAGGCCTCCTCGGCGCTCGGCGGGCAGTTCGCGCTCGCGGGCAGGGCGCCCGCCCACCGCGAGACGGCTGCACGCTACAGCGCGGACTGGTCGCGGCGCCTGCACGGCGCTGGTGTGGAGATCCGGCTCGACACCCGGCTCACGGCCGACTCGGCGCTCGCGGCCGAGGCCGATCGCGTGATCGTGGCGACCGGAGCGCGAGCGCACCGGCCGGCTGCCCTCGTGTCGGCCGAAATCGCCGTGGTGGACGCCTGGGATGCGATCCGCGCTCCCGAGAGCATCGCCGGCCCGGTGCTCGTGGCCGACTGGGGCGGCGGCTGGACCGGCCTCGACGCCGCCGAGACGCTGGCGGAGGCGGGCGCTCGCGTCTGGCTGGCAGTGGCGGCGCCGCTCGTGGGCGAAACGGTGCACCAGTACCAGCGCGTCTTCTACCTGGCACGCCTCGAGCGACTCGGGGTCACGATCCTGCATCACCGGGAGCTGGTCGAGGAGGGCGGCGGGGCCGCGCTGCGCTCGCTCTGGACGCACGCGACCGAGCCGCTGCCTCGAGGCGTGCGCACGCTCGTGACGGCGCTCGGCCGCGAGCCCGTCGACGACCTCGTCCACCAGCTGGGCGAGCGCGGCATCGCGTGCACGCCGGTGGGCGATTGCCGCGGAGCGCGCTCGCTCGAGGAGGCGATGCTCGAGGGCACGGCCGCCGGCGAGCAGCCGCCGGTGATCGTCAGCGAGACGGTTTAGACGTACTAACAGAATGATCGGGGCGTTCGGAGGTCTCGAATCGCCTGCGGTCTGCCAGCCGGGCGCAGTGGTGATTGTCGTGCTGGTTGGGGGGCGCCCGGCTGCCAGACCTGCGGCGACCCTGGGCCCGCGCAAAGAGCCGCGCGAGCCCAGGGGCTTCGCGGGAGCGGATCCCGGCTCTCGAAAAGGTTCCAACCGGATCAGCGAGCCGAGATCCACTCCCGCTCGCTTCGAGCCCCCCGACCACGAACGCTCATTCGGTTAGCACGTCTTAGGAGCTAGGAGCTAGGCGTATTCAGCGGATCGCCCGAGCGGAGCTCGGTCGCGTGCGCGAGCTCTCGCATCAGCTCGGTCATGTCGCGATTCGCGTTGTAGGCGCGCATCATGCGCGTCGCGCCATTGCCCCACGAGATCGTGCGCTCGATCTCGGCGAGGGCGTCCCCGCAGCCGAGCTCGCGCGCGAAGGGCGCGAGCCGCTCGACGCTACGGCGGGCGAGCGCCGAGGCGGGCAGCCGCGTGCGCGGGTCGCCGGCCAGGTCCATCAGCAGTGCGTCGAGGCCGTAGCGCGCGGCGGCCCACTTGTTCTCGGAGACGAGTTGACGGTGATATGCAGTTGGCAGGTGACCGAGCCGGACCTCGTCGATCGCGCGAGCCACGCTCGACTGCACGTAGGCGGCCAGCATGAGCGTCTGGTCGAGGTCGAACTGAACGTCCATGACGCGGATCTCGACGGTGCCAAGGCGCGGATGCGGGCGCACGTCCCACCAGAGGTACGTGTAGTCCTCGATCGCCCCGGCCTGCTCCATGGTGGCCACCATCTCGAGGTAGTCGTCGTACGAGGTGAAGCGCGGAGGCTGGCCGGAGCGCGGCATGCTGGCGAAGATCGCCGTGCGCGTGGACGCGAGGCCCGAGTTCTCGCCTCGCCAGAACGGCGAGCTGGCCGAGAGCGCCAGCAGCACCGGCAACTCGGCGAGCAGGCTCTCCATCACGTGCATCGCCAGGTCCGGGTCGGGGACGGCCACGTGGACGTGCATGCCGAACACGAGCTCGCGCCGCGCGACGTATTGCAGTTGCTCGACCAGCCAACGATAGCGGTCGCGCGTCGTGATGCGCTGATCCTCGGAGCGCGAGAACGGGTGGGCGCCGGCACCCGCGAGCCGCAGCCCGAGCGGCTCGATCGCTGCGGTGACGCCCCGCCTCACGGTCTCGAGATCGGTCCGCAGCTCGTCGACATCCCGGCACACCACCGATGCAACCTCGAGCGTGCTCTGCATCAGCTCCGGGTGCGCGCGCCCGTCGAGCGGTCCCCCGGTCAGCAGCTCGGCCACCTCGTCGAAGCGCGACGAGAGCTCGAACGTGGTCGCGTCGAGCAGCATGTACTCCTCCTCGACGCCGAGCGTGAGCGGAGCTCCCTTGCCGAAGGCATGCTCTGCTGCGCTCGTCATCGGGTGAGTATGTGCCCCGCGCGCTCCCGACCGCAACCTATTCTGCGACGCGTGACACCGGTCGAGCTGCGCCCAGGAGTGATCCGTTACGAGAGCGCGCTCTGGGAGACGACGGCGCTGGTGCTGCACGCCGGCGGCGAGGCGGTGCTCGTGGATCCGTGCATCTCGGCGCCCGAGATCGCGGCGATCGCCACCGACGTCGCGGCGAGGGGCCTCGAGGTGCGCGGGCTGCTGATCACCCACGCGGACTGGGATCACGTCTGCGGGATCTCCGCCTTCCCGGGCGCGCCGGCGATCATGAGCCGCGGCGCCGCCGCACGCATCGCGAGCGGGCAGGCTGCCGAGTCCGTCGCGCGCGAGGGGGCCGCCGAGGGCCTGAGCTGGGAAGGCGCGCCGCGTGCCGACCTGGTGTTCGAGCCCGGCGAGGCGCTTCAGGTGGGGCCGTTCACCGTGGAGACGATGGCGCTGCCCGGCCACACGGAGTGCGGGGCGGGCTACCGGGTGCGCGAGCTCGAGCTGCTGTGTGTCGGCGACTACCTCTCGGTGATCGAGTTCCCGTTCGTCTACGTCTCCACGGCGGCCTACCGTGCCACGCTCGCAGCACTGTCAGACTCGCTCGAGCGCGACCCCGTGGAGCACGTGGCGCCGGGTCACGGGCGTGCGCTCGGCAGGCGCGAGGCCTTGCAGATCGCGGCGCAGGACCTCGACTACCTGCACGCACTCAAGGCGGCGGTGCGCTCGGCGCTGGCGGACGGGGCTGCGCGCGACGAGGCTGTCGCAGCGGGTGCCGCGGTCGAGGTACCGCGCGGTGCGGGGGATGACGACGGCAGGTTGCGGCATGACAATGCCGAACAGCAGCTCACCGAGCTCGCTCCCGCCGCCTGAATCGTGTTCATCCTCCTCCGCCTCGCCCGCGCACTCATCTTCTTCGTCCTCATCCTGGCGGTGGTGGGCGTCGTCGGCTTCGTGCTCGGGCGGCCGTTCGTCGAGCGTCTGGCCGCGCGATCGATCGAAGATCGCGTCGGCACGCCGGTCAGCGTCTCGATCGCCACCTCGCTCAGACCCGGGATCGCGCGGGGAGACCTGGGCAACGTCACGGTCACGGCCAAGAAGTTCGAGCACAACGGCCTGCGGCTGGCCGGCGCGCAGGCGGTCTACCACGGAGTCGCCGTCCAGGTCTCCGACCTGCTCTCGGGCAGCATCCGGCTGCGCTATTCATCCGTCGGCTTCGAGGGCACGCTCACCCAGGGCGGGCTCGCCGCGTACCTGCGGCCACTCCTGGCTCGGCGCGGACTGCCGTCCAAGAAGCTGCGCGTCACAATCGACAAGGGTGTCGCCACGCTCCGGGTCGGCAAGCTGCATGCCGTTTTGGGAGCCAAGATCGTGGGATTGTCCTCGATCCGGTTCGTTCCGCGCAGCGGATCGGCCTTGCTCATGCGCGCGCTCTCGGGCGCGATCCAGCTCGGGCCGCTGTTCGACGGCGTGCACCTCACCGGCATCGCGCTGGATGCGGGCCGGGCGGCGCTGACGGGCGCCGGCGCCGGTGGCAAGCTGAAGGCTTGACCCGAGGATCAGAAGCTATGGTCGAGCACGGCGCGCGTGGCCAGACGGCTACGCGTCGAGCACGGCGCGCGTGGCCAGATGCTGGCCGACCTTGCGCTTGACGCGCTGGAGCGCGTTGTCGACGGCCTTCGGATCGCAGTCGACGAGCTCGCCGATCTCCTCGTAGGAGCGCCCCTCGAGATAGAGCGTGAGCACGCGGCCCTCGAGCGGCGACAGACTGGTGCCGAGGCAGCCTACGAGCGCTGCAAGCTCCTCCGTGGCCACGACGCGGCGGGCCGGATCGTCGATCGGCGAGCCGGGCAGGGCGTCACCGAGCGTGAAATCGGAGCCGTCGTCGTATCCAGCCGGCGTGTGGCTGAACGACAGCGCGCCGTTGAGCGGCTGATGCTTGTGCCGGGTCGCGGTCTTGATCGCCGTGATGATCTGGCGCGTGATGCAGAGCTCTGCGAACGAGCGGAACGTCGTGTCCTTGTCGACGCGATAATCCCGGATCGCCTTGTAGAGACCGACGAGTCCCTCTTGCACGAGATCGTCCGGGTCGCCACCGGCGATGAAGTAGCTCGAGGAGCGCAGGCGCACGAAGCTGGCGTACCGCCGGATGATCTCTGCCTCGCTTGCACGATTGCCGGAGCGTGCGCGGAGGACAAGATTCAGATCCTCAACCTCACGTTGAGCCTTGTAGGGCTCACTGCGTTGCGGTAGCGCTGCCATGAAATGCCTGCTCCTGCCCATTTTTCGAGCTGTACTCCGAGCCTCGCTCGGCGATACGACTCAGCGCTCGGGACTCAGATCTCAACCTCAACCTGAGCCACTGATGTCGCAGAACGTAGCACGTGCGCACGAGAACGCAAGTGCGCTGAGGCGCATTTGCCCATACGCACGAACAGGTGTTCGTAAGCGCCGCGGGTCACGCCGGGGCGAGGCGGCGCTGGCGATCGGCCTCGTACAGCAGCAGCGACGCAGCGACCGAGACGTTCAGCGAGCCGATGGCCCCCTGCATCGGAATGCGCACGCTGCCGTCGCAGCGCTGGCGCACGAGCGGCCGGATGCCGGACCCCTCGGATCCGAGCACGAGCACGACGCCGCCGGTGAAGTCGAGTGCATCCGGTGTCGCCTCCCCATCCTCGGCGGCGGCATAGCTCCAGAGGTCGGCGCGCTTACTGCGCCGCAGCAATTCGGCGAGGTTCGTGACCATGGCGATCGGCAGGTGCTCCACGGCGCCGGCCGAGGCCTTGGCGACGACAGCGGTCACGCCGGCCGACCCGTGTTTCGGGATCACGAGCCCGTGAGCCCCGAGGCACTCGCACGAGCGCACGATCGCGCCGAGATTGCGGGGGTCGGTCACGCCGTCGAGCGCGACGACGAGCGCCTCCGGGCGTGCCAGCAGCGCCGCGGCATTCGCGTACGGATATGGGTCGCAGATGGCCACCACGCCCTGGTGGTCGGGACGCTCGGCGAGCGCGGTGACGCGGTCGG
>JALYLC010000390.1 GCA_030774435.1 Actinomycetota bacterium | reverse complement strand
ACAGCTCGCAGCGCCACGGGATCGCGCAGCCGCCGCCGGCGTCGAACGCGCCCTGGGCGTCGGCCACCGCGAGCGCCTGCTCGATCAGCTCGGAGCGGCGCTCCGGTGGGAGCACGTTGATGATGCTGTGCGTGCCGAGCAGGCGCTGGAAGGCGGCCCGGGTCGTCGGCTGCTCGTGTCGCGCCGCGATCTCGACAAGCCCGCCGTAGCGCGGGTGCGCCGCGAGCGTCTGCGGCCAGTCGATTGTGGTGGCAGGCAGGTGGTCGGGATTCGCGACCTTGAGGAAGTCGATCACCGCGTCGTACCAGGTGCCCTCCTCGGGCGGCGTGTTCCAGGCCGCGATCGCAATGCCCTGGCGGCGCAGCACACGAGCGAACTCGTCCAGTGCGCGGTCGACGTCGAACCAGTGGAAGGCCTGCCCCGCGCACACCGCGTCGGCGCTCGCCGTCTCCAGGGGTAGGGCCTCCGCCGACCCCTCGAGGAGGGTGACGGCCGGCAGCTCGCGCTCCAGCACGGCGCGCAGCACGGCGTCCGGCTCGACGGCGACGAGCGTGCCGGCGAGCTCGGCGAGCGTTCGCGTCAGCTTGCCCGTGCCGGCGGCGACGTCGACGACGTCGGGCCGTTCGGGCAGGTCGAACTGCTCGAACGCGATCGCGAAGGCATCGCGCGGCCAGCCGGGCCGCGTGGCCTCGTAGTCCTCGGCGACCGACCCGAACGAGAGCGCGCGCTCGGCGCTCAAACGTCGACCGCCGTGAGCTCGTGCGCGCGCCGCACCCACTCGCCCAGCGCACGGCCGTCGTAGCGCACCGCACCGGGCAGCAGCACCCAGTGACCGACGCGCCGCTCGTTCTCGTACAGCGGCTCGCTGCCGGGCAGCTCGAACGCGGCCGTGAAGAGATCCCAGTCCGGCAGGCGGACGCCGATGCGGCCGTCTGCGGCGACGAGCGCGTACGCACGGCCGCGTGTGGCGACGGCGTCGCAGCCGTAGGCCTGCGTCAGCTCGACGTCGCCCAGGCCCTCGGAGAGCTGCTCGAGCAGCGTCAGAAGCTCCGGAAGGTGCGGATCGGACACGCCCGGATCCTAGTGCGTGCTCTCAGAATCGGTAGGCTCGCCGCGTGCGCGTGAACGTGGGCGACATCGAGTTGCACGTGCACGAGGAGGGCGCGGGGCGCCCGCTCGTGCTGCTGCATGGCGGACCCGGCCTCGACGGCTCGGTGTTCTTCCCGCAGATCGCGGCGCTGGCCGGCGACGGCGTGCGCATCCTCGCGGTCGACCACCGCGCCAACGGCCGCTCCGACGACGGCGATCCCTCGCTCTGGACGGTGCCGCAGATGGCCGCCGACGTCGAGGCGGTGATTTCCGAGCTCGGCCTCGAACGGCCGATCGTGATGGGCCACTCGTTCGGCTCCTTCGTCGCGCAGCACCACATGGCCGAGTACGGGACGGCCGCCGGCTACGTGCTGATGGGTACGGTCGACTCCGTCGAGGAGCTCACCCGCATCGACGAGCGTCTGGCCGCCTTCGAGCCGGAGCACCTGCGCGAGCAGGTGACGCGCTCCTGGGACGCGGAGGCGACGGTGCAGACGCCCGAGGAGGCCGAGCAGCTCTGGCGCGACCAGGTGCCGTTCCACGCCGCCGAGCCCGAGGGCGAGGTCGTGCGCCAGATGCAGCAGAGCACGGGTGGGATCGTCTTCCGGCCCGAGGTGCTCCGCCACTTTGCGAGCGGCGGCGAGTACGGCCTGGTCGACAACCGCGAGCGCCTGCGTGAGCGTCGCCTGCCGGTGCTCGTGCTCTCGGGGGAGCTCGACCGCACGACGCCTGCGGCGTCTGCGCACCGCCTGGCCGAGCTGCTGGCGGACGCAGACGAAGTCGTGATCCCCGGCGCCGCGCACATGCTCCTGCAGGAGCAACCGGACGCAGCCCGGCAGCCCTGCGCGCCTTCCTCGCGCGCGTCCCCGCCTAACTCGTCGCTCTGTCGCACGATTAGCCCGTGCCAGAGGCGCGGTCCGCGCGCGGCCTCGCGATCGTCACGCCGAGGAGCACGATCACGATCCCGGCGACCTGGATTGCGATCAACGTCTCGTCCAGGAACGCGACGCCCCAGACGGCTGCCAGCGCGGGCTGGAGCAGGAGCAGGACCGAGACCGCGACGGCGCTGAACGACGACAGGCTGCGAGCGATCAGGAGCCAGCCGCAGGCCTGGACGCCGACCCCGAGCAGCGCGAGCCACGCGTGCTGGCCGAGCCCGAGGTGCCACGACTCGCCGAGGGCGACGGCGCACGCCGCAGAGACCGGCACCGCGACAACGGTGCTCCACAGCACGGGCGAGACGCCATCACGGGCCGCTCTGACCGCGCGCTCGAAGACGAGGATATAGGCGCCGTAGAGCGCCGCTGCGAGGATCGCGAGCACGATCCCGGCGAGCTCCAGGCGGTGCTCGCCCGTACCGCGGAGCAGCGCGAGGCCGCAGAGCACGACCGCGGCACCTGCGACCGGCCGCAACCCGACCGGCCTGCGCAGCACGACGACCGTCAGCACCATCACCCACAGCGACGCGGTGTTCACGATGACCGTCGACGGCCCGGCGCCGATGCGACCCGTCGCCTCGTTCCAGATCACGACCTCGAGGCCGACGAG
>JALYLC010000389.1 GCA_030774435.1 Actinomycetota bacterium | reverse complement strand
ACATCGGCACCGCGGTGCGGACGCCGTTCTTGACCCAGAAGCCCCGGTAGTTGCTCTTGAAGAAGGGCAGCATCCCCTTGAGGTTGGGGAGCTTCTTCTCGTCCAGGGGCGTCAGGATCTTGAGCTGCTCGTAGAGCTGCTTGTAGCCGTGGTAGTAGGTGATGATGTCGTAGCCCTTGCCGCCGTGCAGCCCAAGGATCTTGGCCTGGATGTCGTCGTGGGACGCGATGTAGGTCGGCTTGAGCTTTACGCCGTTGGCCTTGAGCCACGGACCGAGCGACTTGGGGCTGTCGTAGCCCTGCCACGAAAGGAAGTCGATCGTGCCGCCGATCTTGCTCTCGGCACCGAACGCGGTCGCCGTCTCGACGAGCCAGGGCGAGACGCCGACCGACGCCACCACGGCTCCCGCTCCCTGCAGCAGGCGGCGCCGGCTGAGTGCGCTCTCGTACGTGGACTCGGACATCGCATCCTCCTGAGGGCAGGGACTGGACGGACATCGCATAGGACGCCCGCGGGCCCCCGCGGGTTTGCGAGATGGCCGATGCTAGGCTCATTTCATGATCATTGCAAGCGCTCCGCATCGTGAAAACTGAGCGCCCCGTCGTTGGTTTTCTCGGTGCCGGCAACGTGCTCGGCGCTTATCTCGGACAGCTCGACCGGCTCGTGGCGCGGGGCCTTGCGGAGCTCGGGCCGGTGTGCGCGCATTCGCCGGAGCGGCGCAGCGAGCTCGCGGCCCGCCGCCCCGGTATGCCCCTCGTGAGCGAGGTCGGCGATGTCGTCGGCGATCCCGCCGTCGACGCCGTGGTCGTGATCACTCCGCCAGCTCTGCACGCCGAGCACGTGCGGATCGCACTCGAGGCAGGCAAGCACGTGCTCTGCGAGAAGCCGGTGGGCGAGGGGCGGGGAGAAGCCGAGCTGCTCTACCGCCTGGCCGCTGATCGCGGCCTCCTGCTGCTCGCCGCTCCCTTCGTCCAGCTCAACCCGACGTTCCGCGCGCTCTGGACGGCGATCGAGGACGGCGCCATCGGGCGAGCGCACTCGGCGCGCGCGCTCTACGGCACGGCCGGCGCCACCTGGGCGCTGTGGTTCCACGATGGCAGCGTGGGGCCGCTCGCCGAGCTCGGCATCTACAACCTCAAGAGCCTCACCGCGCTGCTCGGGCCGGTCGAGGAGATCCAGATCGCGGAGAGCACGGCCGTGCCGACTCGCGAGGTGGACGGCGAGCATCTCGACGAGCCCGGTCACGACGTGCAGCACGTGATCCTGCGGCACGCGGGCGGAGCGCTCTCCTCGCTCGTCACGGGGCAGGCGATCCAGCGCTACCGGCGGCCGGCGCTCGAGATCTACGGCACCGAGGGCACCGCGAACCTGCTCGGCGACGACTGGGATTCGTCCGGCTACGAGCTCTGGCGCAACAGCGCGGCCTACTGGGAGTCGCACGACTCGCTCGATCCCACGTGGCTCTGGTGCGACGGCCTGCGCGAGCTCGCGGCGTGCCTGCGCGAGGAGCGCGCGCCGCTGGCCAGCAGCTCGCACGATCTGCACCTGCTGGACGTCATCGCGGCGTCGAGGATCGCCTCGCGCGAGCGGCGCGCCGTTGCGGTCGGATCGGGATTCGACGCGCTCGACCTGCGCGTCGCGCCGCCGGGTGAGCTTCACCACCAGCACGACCGCACGCGGCCGCCCGACGAGCAGTAGCGGTTGAAGCGGCCGGGGGCCGTGTGTAGCCTGCCGTTCCACGTGGTCGACATGTTCTTCACATGATGAAAGCGGACCTGCGCCCGCCGACGCGTATCCGCTCGGTCGGCAAGGCCGTCTCGATCCTCCTCTGGCTCGCGGGCCAGCCCGGGGCGCGCTCCGCCAAGCAGATCGCGACGGCGCTCGGGCTTCCGATCGCCACCGCCTACCACCTGCTCGACACGCTCGCGCAGGACGGGATGCTGTTCAAGGACGAGGGCCGGCTCTACCACCTCGGCCCCAGCGTGGGCCTCATGGTCGATGCCTTCCAGCGGCAGAACTCCCCGCCCGAGTACCTGCTGGCGCCCCTGCGCCGGCTGGCCGAGGAGGTCGGCGAGACGACCTACCTCAGCGCCGTCGACGGGATCGACGTGGTGGTCGTGGCGTCGGTCGAGGGCAGTCACGCCGTGCGCGTACGCGGCCTGCACGTGGGCTTCCGCGGCTCGCTGCACGCGCGTGGGTCGGGCAAGCTGATCCTCGCCTACGCGGACGACGAGGCAATCGAGCGCTACCTTGCGGGCGTCCTCGCCCCGCGCACGCCGCGCACGATCGTCGACCCGGATGCCCTGCGGCGCGAGCTCGCGGCGATCCGCGCGCGCGGCCACGCCTTCGACGACGAGGAGTTCAGCGAGGGCGTGTCGGGCGTCTCTGCGCCGGTGCTGCAGGGCGACGTGCCGGTCGCCGCGTACACAATCTCGACCCCGACCGAGCGCTTCCAGGCGCGCCGGGCCGAGCTCACCGCAGCCGTGGTGGCCGTGGCGGCCGCCGCCTCGAGGCAGGAGTCGTGACGTGTCCCTGATCTACATCGAGTACATCAGCCGCCGCCCGGGCGTGGCGCTCGAGGCCTTCCACGCGGTGGCCGGCGGAGGGCAGGAGGGCTGGGCGGGCGATTACGACGCCGACGTCGCGGTACTCAACCTCGGCCGCACCTGGCGGATGGGTCCGGAGCCCGAGTACCTGACCGCCTGGTACAGCCCGTCCGCCGGGCTGGAGCGACTCGACGAATGGGAGCGGATCTTCAAGTCGGGCGACGCCGCGCGCTTCGAGGAGCCGTTCCGGCTGGCGGCGCGCATCGACCGCGCCGGGGTGTACGAGCCGCTGCTCGAGCCGGTCGTCGGAAGCGCCGGCCGCTACTACGCCGAGTTCTTCGACGTCGCCCCCGGCGTCACGCGCGACGAGGTGCGCGCCGCCTACGAGGCGCGCGCGGGGCGGCATTCCCAGCTGGAGCTCAACCTGCTGTGCGACCGCGTCGGCGCGCTCGGCCCCGATCCTCGCGGGCTCGCGTTCTGGGGCGCGCCCTCGTACGCGGCGCTGGACGGGATCGCGCGCGAGCTCGACGGCGCCGAGCGCCCGATCCGGCTCGTCACCGCCGCGCTCTACAACGACTTCGGCGCCGAGACGCTGTGAGCGCATGACGGCTCCGCTCGCCGACGACGGCCGGGGCGTGATCGTCGCGATCGACCATCCGCTCTACTCGTGGCCCTGCCGCGGGCTGGAGGACCGCGAGGCGCTGCTGCGAGCCGTCGTGAGCGCAGGAGCCGATGCCGTGATCGTCACGTACGGCACGCTGCGCGACTGCCGCGATGCGCTGGGCGATGCGACGCCGATCCTCAAGCTCGACCTGACGACGCTGACGCTCGACGGCTACGGCACGACCGAGTACGTGGCCGCCTGGAGCGTGGACGACGCGCTGCGCCTGGGCGCGGCCGCAGTGCTCACCTACGTCCAGGTCGGCACGCCGTTCGAGCTCGCGGCGCTGCAGCTCGGCGGGCGCGTGGCTGCCGCGGCGGATGCCGCCGGGGTCACGTACGTCTGCGAGATCATGCCGGCGGGCGACGACCCGCTCGCGATCGCGGCCTGCTGCCGCACGGCGGCCGAGCTCGGCG
>JALYLC010000388.1 GCA_030774435.1 Actinomycetota bacterium | reverse complement strand
AGCCGGCGCAGGTCATCGCCGCCGCCTCTGGTGGTACCGTGCGGCCACCTGGACAGTTTTGTGGCAGCTTGGCGACCAGGAGCAAAAACGCCTAAAGAGCCTCGCGAGCCTCCTGGCTCCCGATCCGGCTGAGGCGCGTCGCCAGGTCCACCCGGAGGGGAGCAGCGGAGGACAGTGAACGCGGTGGCGGCCCTGGACGCGTTGATGAGCGAGCGGATCGTCGTGCTCGACGGAGCGTGGGGCACGATGATCCAGGCGCGCGGACTCGCGCCCGCGGACTATCGCGGCACGCGCTTCGCCGATCACGAACGGGACGTGGCAGGCGATCCCGACGTGCTCAACCTGACGCGACCTGACGTCGTCTCCGAGATCCATCGCGCCTACCTTGCCGCGGGCGCCGACGTGACGACGACCAACACGTTCACGGCGACCCGCATCGGCCAGGCGGACTACGCCCTCGGAGACGCCGTCTACGAGATGAACGTCGCGGGCGCGCGCCTCGCGCGGGAGGCCTGCGACGAGGCCGCCACGCCGTCGCGGCCGCGCTTCGCGGCGGGCTCGGTCGGGCCCTTGAACGTGACGCTGTCGATGTCGGCGCGCGTGGAGGACCCGGCGCACCGGGCCGCGACCTTCGACGAGGTCTACCAGGGCTATGCCGAGCAGATGCGCGGGCTCGCGGAGGGCGGCGCCGACCTCTTCCTGATCGAGACCGTCTTCGACACGCTCAACGCAAAGGCCGCGATCGTGGCCGCGGAGGATGTGGCGCCGGAGCTGCCGATCGTCGTGTCGATGACGGTCGTCGACCGCAGCGGCCGCACCCTGTCGGGGCAGACCGTGGAGGCGTTCTGGGCCTCCGTCGAGCACGCGCGCCCTCTGGCCGTCGCGATCAACTGCTCGCTGGGAGGCGCGGAGATGCGGCCGTGGCTGGCCGAGCTCGCGCGCGTCGCCCCCGTGCCCGTCTGGTGCTATCCGAACGCCGGCCTGCCGAACGCCTTCGGGGGCTACGACGAGACGCCACAGGAGACCACCTCGCTGCTGCGCGAGTTCGCCGAGAGCGGCCTCGTGAACGCGGTGGGCGGCTGCTGCGGCACCACGCCGGAGCACATCGCCGCGATCGCCCAGGCGGTCTCCGGGCTGCCCCCGAGGGAGATACCCGCGGCGAGCTCGCTGCCACGGTTCGCCGGCCTGGAGCCATTCTCCGTCGAGGCCGAGACGGGCTTCGTGATGGTCGGAGAGCGCACGAACGTGACGGGATCGGCGCGCTTCCGGCGGCTGATCGAGGCCGACGACTTCACGGGCGCGGTCGACGTGGCGCTGGAGCAGGTGCGCGGCGGTGCGAACGTGCTCGACGTGAACATGGACGAGGGGATGCTCGATTCCGAGGCCGCGATGACCCGCTTCCTCAACCTCGTCGCGACCGAGCCGGAGATCGCCCGGCTGCCGATCATGATCGACAGCTCCCGCTGGTCGGTGATCCAGGCTGGGCTGCGTTGCCTGCAGGGCAAGGGCATCGTGAACTCGATCTCCCTCAAGGAGGGCGAGGAGGACTTCCTCGCCAAGGCGCGGGAGATCCGCCGCTTCGGAGCTTCCGTCGTCGTGATGGCCTTCGACGAGGCGGGCCAGGCGGACACAGTCGAGCGCAAGGTCGCGATCTGCGGCCGCGCCTACGACCTGCTCACGACCGAGGCCGGCTTCCTGCCCGAGGAGCTCATCTTCGACGCGAACATCCTCGCCGTGGCAACGGGCATGCAGGAGCACGACCTGTTCGCGCGCAACTTCATCGAGGCCCAGTCCCTGATCAAGCAACGCTGCCCCGGCTCGCTGACGAGCGGCGGCGTCTCGAACCTGTCCTTCTCGTTCCGCGGCAATGCCGTCGTGCGCGAGGCGATGCACGCGGCGTTCCTGTTCCACGCGATTCACGCCGGACTCGACATGGGCATCGTCAACGCCGGCCAGCTCGCCGTCTACCAGGACATTCCGGCCGAGCTGCTCGAGCACGTGGAGGACGTCATTCTGGCGCGACGGAGCGATGCGACCGAGCGCCTCGTCGCACTCGCGGACTCGGTCCGGGGCGGCGGAACCGAGCGCGAGGTCGACCTCGCCTGGCGCGACGCGCCGGTCGCCGAGCGCCTTGCCTACGCGGTCGTGCACGGCATCGTCGACTTCATCGAGGACGACGCCGAGGAGGCGCGGCTGGCGGCGGGTCGTCCCCTGCTCGTGATCGAAGGCCCGCTGATGGACGGCATGAAGGTCGTCGGCGAGCTCTTCGGCGACGGCAGGATGTTCCTGCCCCAGGTCGTCAAGAGCGCGCGCGTGATGAAGCGCGCGGTCGCCTACCTCGAACCGTTCATGGAGGCGGAGGAGGCCGGGAGCGCGCACGCCGGCAAGATCGTGCTCGCGACGGTCAAGGGCGACGTGCACGACATCGGCAAGAACATCGTGGGCGTCGTTCTCGCCTGCAACGGTTACGAGGTCATCGATCTGGGCGTGATGGTGCACGCCGACACGATCCTCAACACCGCTGTCGAGGAGAGCTGCGATGCCGTCGGCCTCTCCGGCCTGATCACGCCGTCGCTCGACGAGATGGTCGCGGTCGCGACCGAGATGCAGCGCCGCGAGTTCGAGCTGCCCTTGCTGATCGGCGGGGCGACGACCTCCCGCCAGCACACGGCCGTCCGCATCGCGCCCGCCTACGCGCAGGCGACCGTGCACGTGCTCGACGCCTCGCGCGTCGTCGATGTCGTCAATGCGCTGCTCGACGGCGACCGTCGCGAAGCCCTCGACACCGACAACCGGGCCGACCAGGAGCGGCTGCGCGCCGTCCACGATCAGAAGCAGAGCAAGCCGCTGCTGCCACTCGAGCGCGCGCGCGCGAACCGCACCCCGGTCGACTGGGCCGTCGAGGGGCCCGCAGCGCCGCCGTTCACCGGGACGCGCGAGCTCTCGCCGTCCGTCGCCGAGCTGCGCACCTACATCGACTGGAGCTTCTTCTTCCACGCCTGGGAGCTCAAGGGCCGCTTCCCGGCCATCCTCGACGACCCGCGCCAGGGAGCCGCCGCGCGCGATCTCTACGACGCCGCGACGCAGCTGCTCGACAGGATCGAGTCGGGAAGCCTGCTCGAGGCGCGGGGCATCTACGGCCTCTGGCCGGCTGCGAGCGAAGCAGACGACATCGTGCTCGCCGACGGCACGCGCTTCCCGATGCTGCGCCAGCAGACCGATTTCGGCGACTCGCGGCCGAATCGCTCGCTCGCCGACTTCATCGCGCCGGCCGGCAGCGGCCTGGCGGACGGCCTGGGAGCCTTCGCCGTCGCCATCCACGGCGCGGACGAGCTCGCGAGCGGCTTCGAGGCCGACAACGACGACTACAGCGCGATCATGGTCAAGGCGCTGGCCGACCGGCTGGCCGAGGCGTTCGCCGAATACCTCCACCTGCAGGTGCGCCGCGCCTGGTATGCGCCCGACGAGCAACTCGACCCCGACGACCTCGCGCACGAGCGCTACCGCGGCATCCGGCCGGCATTCGGCTACCCCGCCTGCCCCGACCACTCGGAGAAGCAGCGGCTGTTCGCGCTGCTCGGGGCCGACGGCGCCGGCGTCACGCTGACGGAGTCGTGCGCGATGCTGCCCGCGGCCGCGGTCAGCGGCATCTACTTCGCCCATCCACAGGCGCGCTACTTCTCGGTCAGCCGCATCGCGCAGGATCAGCTCCGTGACTACGCAGAGCGGAAGGCCATGACCCTCGACGAGGCGGAGCGATGGCTGCGCCCGCTGCTTTGAGCCCTCGGCATGGCTGACTTCGCCGCACGGCTGCACAGCGGTCCGCCCATCGTCACCGACGGCGGGCTCGGCGCGCTGCTGAGCGGCGCAGTGCCAGGCCTGCGCTGCCCGGAGGAGGCGAACCTGCGATCGCCGGAGAGCGTCGTGGCGGTGCACGCGAGCTACATCCGCGCCGGCGCCGAGCTGATCGAGACCAACACGTTCCGCGCCAACCGCCGCAACCTCGCGACGCACCTGCTCCAGGACGAGTTCGAGCGCATCAACTCCGCGGCGGTGCGGATCGCACGCGAGGCGCGCGAGGTCTCGGGTCGCGACGTCTTCATCGCAGGCGCGATCGGCCCGCTCGGCGAGCTCGAGATGCTGGATGCGAGCGCACACGGGGCCCTCTATGCCGAGCAGGCGCAGATCCTCGAGGGACGCGGCGTCGACCTCTTCATGCTGGAGACGTTCTTCGACCTCGACGAGCTCGTGGCGGCCGTCGAGGCCGTGCGTGCCAGCTCGTCGCTGCCCATCGTGGCGCTGCTCACCTTCGACGCGGACGCCGAGACGTCGAGCGGCATCGGCGCCGCCGAGGCCGCTGCCCGGCTGGCGCAGCTCGACGTGGCCGCGATCGGGAACAACCACGGCGCCGGCCCGCACGCAGCGCTGACCGCGCTCGCCGCGATGCGCGGCTCGCAGCTGCCCCTCGCGACACTGCCCAACATCGGGCTCGCCAGCATCGTCGGCGGCCGCGTCGTCTACCCGCATTCCACCCCGGACTACTTCGCCGAGTTCGCCGCGCAGGCGAATGCCCTCGGCGCGCGCATGATCGGCGGGTGCTGCGGCACGACGCCGGCACAGATCGAGGCGATCAGAGGCGCGCTCGACGAGCAGCGCCGCCCGCTCGTGGCCTTCGAGGCCGGCGAGCGCGAGCTCCCGGCCGCCCTCGTGCCGAGCGACGGGGAGACGGAGCTCGCGCGCGCGCTGCGCGAGGGCGAGTGGGTGGTGAGCGTCGAGCTCGACCCGCCCAAGGGCGCGACGAGCACGGCGATGATCGAAGTGGCGCGGACGCTGCGGGCATCGGGCCACGTCGGCTTCGTCGACGTCAACGACAACCCGATGGCCCGCGCGCGCATGAACGCGCTGATGGCATCGGCGGCGATCCAGCGCGAGACCGGGGTCGAGACGATCCCGCATGTGACGCCGCGCGACACGACGATCATGGGCCTCGAGGGTGTCCTGCTGGGCGCCCACGCCGAGGGCGTGCGCAACATCCTGGCGGTCACCGGCGACCCCCCGCACGTCGGCGACTACCCGGGCTCCCGCGGCGTCTACGAGATCGACTCGATCGGCCTCGTGCACCTCATCGCGCGCCTCAACCAGGGTGAGGACTACGTCGGCAAGGCGATCGACCAGCCGACCTCGTTCTTCACCGGCGTTGCGGTCAACCCGACCGCCGACGACCTCGCGCTCGAGCTCGAGCGCTTCGATCGCAAGCTCGCCGCCGGCGCGCGCTTCGCGATGACGCAGGCGCTCTTCGACGCGTCCCAGCTGCAGCCGCTGCTCGACCACTACTCCGGCTCCGTGCCGATACCGGTGCTGGTCGGCGTGTGGCCCCTGCGCAGCCACGCGATGGCGCTGCGGTTGCACAACGAGGTACCCGGCATCAGCGTGCCGGGACGCGTGCTCGACGCCCTGCGCGACGCCGGTTCCGACGCGCCCGCCGTCGGGCTCGCATTCGCGCGGGAGCTCGTCGCAGCCGTGCGCGGGACGACGGCGGGGATCTACGTCATCCCGCCGTTCAAGCAGCCCGAAGCCGCGCTCGAGCTGTTCGAGCCCTGAATCGAGGCGGCGCGGTCAGGCGATTCGCACCGCGAACGACGTCGCGTCATCGGCGGCGAATCGCAGCAGGCTCTCGGCCTCGGCGCTCAGCGCCTTCGCTGCACGCGCCGGCAGCGTGTGGAACGGCGTCATCACGAGCGTCGCCGCCGCGCGCTTGCGCTGGATCTCCCACGTGCCCGCAACCATGCCGTCCCAGAGGAAGGCGGCGCGCACTCGCAGGTTCTTGGTTACCAGGGCGGCACGGTGCTCGTCGGCCAGGAGGCGCGTGCGGTCGGCGTGTGCGAGCACGAGGTTGTCGAACTCGGGCAGGAAGCGCGCCGGCACCGGGACGTCTGCGTCCGGGCGCGGGGCCTCGGACAGGTCGAAGAGCTCGCGGCGGCCGCTCTCGCCCTTGAACACGAGCAGCTCCGGCCGCATCGCCTCGAATACCGCGGCCAGTCCCTGGAGGCCCGACCACGTCTGCGCATCGGCCGCGCTCGCCGGGCCGAACGCCGCCAGGTAGCGCCGCACGAGCTGCTCGGGTGCCCCGTCCTCGGGCAGCGCGCCCCCGAGCCACGTGTCGGCGAGGGTGAATTCCCCGACCGACGGGAAGCCCCAGCGGGCGTCGGTCGGGACCATGACGAGCGGAACGTGGGTGCGGACCGTGTAGCCGAGCGCCCGGTCGTTGACGTCGGGGAACTGCTCCTGCAGGAGCCGGCGCAGCTCGTTAAAGCCGAGCGGTCGCTCGAGCAGGAGGGCGCGCGCGGCAGGCAGGACCCGCGCGGGCTCCAGCCCCTTCGCCCGCTCGCCGAGGACGCGTACGGCGCGCTCCATGACCGGCTGCAGCACGGGGCGGAAGGCCGCGTAGTCCTCGGCGCCGAGCAGGTGGAGCGTGGCGCGCATGAGCGTCGCGCGCACGACCTCGCGGTCGCGCAGCGCGGCGAGCAGATGCTCGCGCTCGAAGCCCGCGAGCCGCGTCCAGAGGCCGATGAAGGGCGGCGCGGGCTCCTGCGCCTGCAGGCCGCAGAGCCGGCTGATCGCCTCGAGCGGGCCGATCGGCTCGCGCTCCAGCAGCAGTTGCCGCGCCAGCGTGGCACGGTTGAGCTGCCGGCCTGTCAGCGTCTCCGCCGTCACGGCGCTTAGTCTGCACCCCGTGGAGGGCGAGCGCACGGTGCTCCTGCGCAGCGGAGCGGTGAAGGTTCGGCTGCGGCGCTCGTCGCGGGCCCGCCGCCTCCGTCTCGTGCTCGTCCCCGGCGTCGGGCCCGAGCTCGTCGTCCCGGCTCGGACGGGCGCGAAGGCGATCGACAGCGCACTCAAGACGCTGGCGCCCTGGCTCGAGCGTGCGCTTGCGCGCCAGCAGCCGGGTACGCTCGGCCTGGCCCGGCCCGGCCTCGCCTGGCACGGCGGCGAGCCGGT
>JALYLC010000387.1 GCA_030774435.1 Actinomycetota bacterium | reverse complement strand
TCCGCTCCCGATCCGAGCACGTAGGATCGCAGGCCATGACGGTCATCGACATCAACATCGACGCGGGCGAGTCCTACGGCGCGTGGCGCATGGGAGACGACGCCGGCACGTTCCCGTACGCGACCTCGGTCAACCTCGCCTGCGGGTTCCACGGAGGCGATCCGGCCTCCATGTTCGCCGCGGCGCGGCTGGCGATTGAGCACGGCCTCGCGATCGGCGCGCACCCGGGGCTGCCCGATCTGGTCGGCTTCGGCCGCCGCGCGCTCATGGTCACACCGGACCAGGCCTACGACGACGTGGTCTACCAGGTCGGCGCGCTCTCCGGCGTGCTCGGCGTGCTCGGCGGGACACTGCATCACGTCAAGCTGCACGGCGCGTTCTCGACGCACGTCGCCGAGGACCCGGCAGTCGCCGACGGCGTGCTGCGCGCCGTGCACGACATCGACCCCGCGTTACCGCTCATCGTGACCGCGGCCTCGCAACTGGAGCGCTCGGCGGCCGCGATCGGCCATCCGAGCGTGGCGGAGGCCTTCCCCGAGCGCGGCTACGCGCCCAACGGCCAGCTCGCGCGGCGCGGTACGCCGGGCGCCGTGATCACCGACGTGGACGAGGCCGCGCGACGCGCGGTGCGCATGGCGGTCGAGGGGAAGGTCGATGCGATCGACGGTACGCCCGTCTCGTTCGCGGCGCGCACGCTCTGCATCCATGGCGACAACCCGCACGCCGCGCGCATCGCCGCCGCCGTGCGGGGCGCGCTGGAGGCCGCCGGGGTCGAGCTGGCGGCGTTCTGAGCCGTGCGCCGGCTCGGCGTCTACGTCCGTCTCGGCGACCGCATCGATCTCGCCGTCAACGAGCTCATCCAGCGTCTCGGGCGGCGCGTGCTCGACGATCTGCACACCGGCGTGACGGATGTGCAGCCGTCGTACACGACGCTGTACGTCGAGTACGACGCGCGGCGCGCCGAGCGAGCCGCAATCGACGAGTGGCTGGCCGGCCACCTCGCGGAGGCGCGGGCGGGCGGCGGGGACGTCGGCGGCAGCTTCGTGCGCGTCCCCGTTCGCTATGACGGCGAGGACTTCACCGCCGTCTGCGAGGCGACCGGGCTCGCGCGCCACGAGTTGATCGACCTGCACAGCGGGCGCGACTACAAGGTCTTCTCCGTCGGCGCCTCGCCCGGGTTCCCGTTCCTCGGCGTGCTCGACGAGCGCCTGCGCATGGCGCGACACCCGACGCCGCGCGCGCTCGTGCCCGCCCATTCGGTTGCGATGACGGGCCTCCAGACGGGGATCTACCCGGTCCCCGGGCCGGGCGGCTGGCAGTTGCTCGGCTACGCGCTGCGTGCCGTCTACGACCCCTGGCGCGAGCAGCCGTTCCTGATCGCGCTGGGCGACACGGTGCGCTTCGAGCCGGAGGACGGCGAGGTTCCGCCGGACCCCTCGGCCCGCCCCCTGCTGCCCGCGGAGCCCGAGCGCCCGCTCCTGCGCGTGGACGAGTCTGGCCTGCTCGACCTCGTCGTCGACGGCGGCCGCGACATGGGCGGCCGCTTCGGCATGGCGCAGTCCGGGCCGGCCGACGCGCGCGCCGCCCGGCTCGCCAACGCACTCGTCGGCAACGACCTGAGCGAGCCGGTGCTCGAGCTGACCGTGCGCGGCCCGACGCTGACCGCCCTCCACCCGGTGCGCATCGCGATCACCGGGCCGGCCTGCCTGCCGTGGATCGGCGGCCAGCCGGTCGAGGCGCTCACGACGCTTGCGCTCGCCGCGGGGGATCGCCTCTCGCTGCCGCACACCGGGCTGGGCGCGCGCTCGTACCTCGCGATCGCCGGCGGGATCGAGAGCGATCGCTTCATGGACAGCGCGAGCACCGACGTGCGCGGCCTGATCGGCCGCCCGCTGGCCGCCGGGGACGTGCTCGGCTCGGCGCAAGAGGTCGTCTCGGAGATGCGCATGAGCGCACGCGTCGACTGGCCGGTCGATGGCGCGACGGTCCGCATCTTGCCGGGCCCGCAGGCCACCCGCGCGGCGCTCGAGCGACTCGACGGTGCCGATCTGAGGACTGCGGCCGGTGACCGCACGGGGGTGCGGCTCGAGGGAGCCGAGATCCCGGGCGGTGAATCCGTGAGCGAGCCGCCGCCGCTCGGGGCCGTGCAGATCACGCCGAACGGCGAACCGTTCGTGCTGCTCGTCGACCGCTACCGCACCGGCGGCTACGCGAAGCCGGCGGTCGTGCATCCCGACGATCTCCCGATCATCGCCCAGCTGCTGCCCGGCATGCGCGTCCGCTTCAAGCTGGTGGAGCCGGCGCTGCGCTGGGATCTTCGGACCTAGAACTGGTTTCAAAAGTGGCGGGGCGTTCGGAGGTCTCGAATCGCCTGCGGTCTGCCAGCCGGGCGCCGCGGTGGTTCGAGGGGTGGCGGTTGGGCGCCCGACTGGCAGACCTGCGGCGACCCTTGGCCCTATCGGCGAGCCGAGCGAGCCAAGGGGCTTCGTGGGAGCGGATCCCGCTCTCGAAAAGGTTCCAACCGGATCTTCGAGCCGGGATCCACTCCCGCTCGCTTCGAGCCCCCCGACCACGAACGCGACTTTTGAAACCAGTTCTTAGCGCGCCGCCCGCTACCCTCGTGCGGTGCTCGGCGCATCTGCTCCGTATCCGCTCACGCGGTCCGGCCGCCTCTGCCTGCTGCTGGCGCTCGCGAAACTCGCCCTGCTGGTACCGATGCTCAGCCGCTACGGGTGGCATCGCGACGAGCTGTACTTCCTCGCCGCCGGGCGGCATCTCGCGTTCGGCTACGTCGACTTCCCACCGCTGACGGCGGTCGCCGCGCGGCTCGTCGACGGGACGATCGGACCGTCGCTCATCAGCCTGCGCCTGCTCTGCTCCCTGATGGCCGTGGCTGCGGCGGTCACGGCAGGAGCGATCGCACGCGAGTTCGGGGCCGGGCAGCGGTTGCAGGTACTGTCGACGGCCGCGTGGATCGTGACGCCCTTCGCCCTCGGCGGTGCGGTGCTCTTCCACCCGACGTTCTTGGAACTCGCCGCGACCGCGCTGGCGATGCTGGCTGCAGTTCGCCTGGTGGTGCGGAGCGAGCCGCGGCAGTGGGTCCTGCTCGGGCTCTGGGGCGGCATCGGCCTGGAAGCCAAGTACACGATCGTCGTGCCGCTCGCCGCCTTCCTGGCCGGCTGCGCGCTCTGGCGCCGCGAGTTGCTGATGCGCCGGGAGGCCGGATTCGGTGTGCTGATCGCCTGCAGCCTGCTCGTGCCCAACGTCGTCTGGGAGATCAACCACCACTGGATCTCGCTCGACTTCGCCTCGTCCCAGCACGACAAGACGGCCGCCGACTCGCCACCACTGACCTACATCGCCCAGCAGCTCGCGTTCATGGGAGCGGGCGCAGTGCTCGTGGTTCTCGGCCTCGTCTGGCTCTGGCGCAGGCCGCAGCTGAGGCCGCTGGCGCTCACCTCCGCTGCGCCGAGCGTCCTCTTCGGGCTCGAGCAGGGACGGTCGTACTATGCGCTGCCGGCAATGCTGCCCGCGCTCGTGGCCGGCTGCCTTCTGCTGGCCGAGCGGCGCCCGCGCCGGGTCACGCTGGCCGGGCTCGGCCTCGTGCATCTGGCGCTGCTGGCGCTCGTGGTGCCGCTCGTCGTACCGATCCTGCCGACTCGGCAGCTCGTCTCGACGGGGACGTGGGACAAGTCGTTCTGGAAGGATGAGATCGGCTGGCGCGAACTGGTCGCGCAAACCGCGGCGGCCTGGAAGTCCCGTTCGCCCGCCGAGCGCGCGGCGGGGGCGATCGTGGCCGGCAACTACGGCGTGGCCGGCGCGCTCTCGTACTACGGCCCGGCTGCGGGTCTGCCGAAGCCGGTCTCGGGGCACCTCTCGTTCCAGTACTGGCACCCGGCGAAGATGCCGCAGCGCAGTGTCCTGCTGGTCGGCTTCGAGCGCCCCGACGCGCTGCGGCGCTGCGCCCATGCGACCGTGCTGGCCGTCGTCGACAACCGCTGGCACGTCGACAACGAGGAGCGAGGGAGGCCGATCGTGTGGTGCCGCCTGCGCGCGCCGCTCGGGCAGCTCTGGGCGACGGAGTTCGCCACCGCGCGCCTCTGAGAACCAGTTTCACCGCTACTGGGCGAGCGCGAGGAGCGCCGTCCCGGCGCTCGCGAGCGCGATGCCGTTGCCGACGAGGATCACGAGCGACGCAACGTACGGATCGACGCTGCGGCTCACCGGGACGAGCCAGTAGTTGACCGTCGTCCAGGCGACGGCCGCGATCAGGCTGAGGGCGACCGTCATGCCGCAGCTACGGTATCCGCGTGGCCAGGAGCTGGTTTCAAGTTGAGCGTGGCGTTCGGAGATCTCGAATCGCCTGCGGTCAGGTTGTCGGGCGGACTGAGTGGCGGTGGGCGACGGGGATCGCCCGACAACCAGACCTGCGGCGACCCTTGGCCCGCTCAAAGAGCCGAGCGCGCCAAGGGGCTTCGCGGGGCTGGCTCCCGGCTCTTGAAAATGCTGAGCATGGACGTGCGAGCCGGGAGACACCCCCGCTCGCTTCGAAACCCCCGACCACACACGCTCAGTCTTGAAACCAGCTCCCGCCGACCCCGACGCAACCGCGCTGGCCCAGTTCCTGGAGCGCAACGCGCCGGTGCTGGTGCTCACTGGCGCGGGCGTCTCGACTGCCAGTGGCCTGCCTGATTTCCGTTCACCCGGCGGGCTCTGGGAGCGGCTCGACCCGATGGTCGACGGCCACGTCGACATGCTCTTCCGCGACCCTGCGCGCGTCTGGCAGTGCTGGGCCGAGCCGCTGGTCGGAACGAGCATCCTCCCGAACCCCGCGCACGCCGCGCTCGCGCGGCTCGAGCTGGGCGGGTTCATCGCAGGTGTCGTCACGCAGAACATCGACGGCCTGCATCACGCCGCCGGCAGCCAGGCGGTGGAGGTGCACGGGCATCTGCGCACCGCCGCGTGCCTCGCCTGCGGCGCCGAGGAGGAGATGGCATCCGCCCTCGCTCGCTACGCCGAGACCAGGCGCGCCCCCGAATGCCTCGTCTGTGGCGGGACGCTGCGCCCGCAGGTCGTGCTCTTCGGCGAGATGCTGCCGGCCGCGGCCTGGAGCGAGGCCTCCTCGCTGGTGCGGAGCGCCGGTGGGTGCCTCTGCGTCGGCACCTCGCTGCAGGTCTATCCGGCGGCCGGCCTGGCCGAGGCCTTCGCGCGCGCCCGGCGGCCCCTCGCGATCGTCTCACGCGAGGCCACCGCGCTCTGGGAGGACGCCGAACTGCGTCTCATACGCGCCGCCGAGGACGTCCTGCCTGCAGTCGCAGCCATACTTGTCCCGGAACGACCCTGAAGCCCAGGAGGCCGCCCGTGGAAGTCACGATTCGTCACAGCCCGTCCAACGCCGTCGCGCGCTGCACGCTCGCCGGCGGCGAGGTGCTCAAGGTGCAGCCCGACGCGATGATCGCCCACTCGGCGGGCATGACGCTGTCGGCTGCAGCCGACGGCGGCATCATGAAGGGCCTCAAGCGCAAGGCGCTCGGCGGCGAGTCGTTCTTCGTCAGCACCTGGACGGCACCCGCGGAGGGCGGCTGGGTCGACGTTGCGACGTATCTGCTCGGCGACGCGTTCTCGCTCGAGGTCAGCGAGGGCCACGGACTGCTGATCTCGCGTGGCGGCTGGGTGTCCTCGAGCACGGATATCTCGATCGACGCCAAGTGGGGCGGCCTCAAGAACCTCATGGGCGGCGAGGGCGGCTTCATCGTGCGCGCCACCGGCACCGGCACGCTGGTGCTCGCGTGCTTCGGGGCGCTCGACATCTGGGATCTCGCGGCGGGGGAGAAGTTCATCCTCGACACAAACCACATGGTGGCCTACGACGAGTCGGTGACCTACACGCTGCGGCGCGCCGTCGAAGGGCGCTCGATCCAGTCCATGAAGAGCGGCGAGGGCTGGGTATTCGAGTTCACCGGGCCCGGCAGGGTCTACGGGCAGACGCGCTCGCCGCAGTCGCTGACGAAGTGGCTGGAGAGCACGCTGACGCTGAGCAACAGCTCGCCGACCGGCTCCGGAGCGCTCGGCGCACTCCTGAACAGGTAGGCGCCGTCTACGTCGTCATCTCGGCTTCGGGGGCCGGGGTGGACGCGACCGCGTCGCGCACGGCGACCTTGACCGCCTCGCTCAGGGTCGGGTGCGCGAACGTGGTCGCGAGCAGCGGGCCGAGATCGCCGCTGCGGGTGTGCAGCGGCATGGTCAGCGTCGCCAGCATGTCGCCGGCGTGGGCGGCCACGATGGTCGCGCCGACGAGCTTGCCGCTGGCGCGGTCGATCACGACCTTGACGAAGCCCTCCTTCTCGCCGACGGCGCGCGCCTTGCCGAGCTCGCGCACCAGTTTCACGTGGGCGTGCGCGTCGATGCCCGCCTCGCGCGCCTCGGCCTCCGTGAGGCCGACAGCGGCGACTTCGGGATCGGTGAACGTGACACGGGGCATGCCCATGTAGCCAGGCTCGTGGTGCGCGCCCCGCAGGGCGTTCTCGGCCACCTGGGGCCCCTCGTAGGTCGCCACGTGGGTGAACTGGAAGCGGCGGTGGTCGCCGCCGATGGCGTCGCCGAGCGCCCAGATGCCGCGTGCGGTCGTTGCCAGATGCGTGTCGACCTTCGCTCCGCCGTCGACGAGCGCGATGCCCGCCTCGGCGGGATCCGACTCGTCGACGCGCGGTTCGCGCCCGGTCGCGATCAGCACCTTCTCGGCCGCCACGCTGCCGCCGATCCAGGACACCTCGGCGCCGCTGGGCACGTCGCGCGCGGCAATCCGCCGGGCGCCGGTCACGACCCGGACACCCTCGTGCTGCAGGACGCGCAGCAGCGTCTCGCGCGCCTCCGGCTCCTCGCCCCGCAACGGCGATTCGCTGCGCAGCACGAGCGTGACCTCGACGCCGAGGCGGTTGAGGGCCTGCGCGAACTCCACGGCGATCGGGCCGGCGCCGCCGACCGCGAGCGAGGACGGCAGGTCGGTCAAGGCCAGGAGGTCGTCGCTCGTGAGGAACGCGGCGCTGTCCAGGCCGGGGATCGGGGCAATCCAGGGGCGGGCGCCCACCGCGAGCACCGTGGGCACCCCACGCAGCACCGTGTCGCCGTCATGGTCGTTGACGACCAGCGCGCCGTCCCGGAAGCGCCCGTGCCCGCGCACCCGGAGGACGTCGTTGTGCTCCAGGAGCTCCTCGTAGAACCGCCGCCCGTCGTCGATCACCTTGTGGACACGGGCCATGACGGCCGGGCCGTCGATCTCGACGGTGGCCCGCACGCCGAACTCGTGGCCGCGCCGTGCTCCGTGTGCGATCTCGGCTGCCCTGACCAGGGCCTTCGTCGGGATGCACCCGACGTTGATTCAGGTGCCGCCGAGCGCCTCGGGCTCGATCACGGCGACTCGCGCGCCCAGGCGGCGAGCCCGCATCGCGCAGGCGATCCCACCCATGCCGCCGCCGATCACGACGAGCTCGGGAGCGTACGTCTCGAGCTTCGTCAACGCAGGTGTCAGACGAGCTCGGGGGCGACGCGCGCGATCGTCTCGTCGACGAGCTCGCGGCGGCCGTGCTCGGCATCGCGCCGCAGCACGCCGTCCGGGTCGACGCGGTACTGCCCGACCTTCATCAGCGGCGGGGAGTAGCAGTGGATCGAGACGGCCGGGACGCCCTCGGCGTGCGCCACCGAGTGGATGTAGCCGGCGGGCCCCTGGCGGGTGTCGCCCGGGCGCAGGGCCTCCGAGGTCGCACCGGTGGGCAGGCGCAGCTGTCGCTCGATCACCATGCCCTGGGCGATCGCGATGCCGACATCGGACATGTCGTGGTCGTGGAACCCGGTCGCCTGGCCGGGCATCCAGCACAGCACCCAGATATCGGTGCGCTCATCCTCGAATAGCAGCCGGTAGCGGCGCCGGTGCGCGTCGATCACGAGCAGGGGCTCCCACAGCTCGGGGCGGTCGCGGATTGCGATCGCGATCTGCTCGAGTTCCGCTGCCGACAGGCCGGACGCGGCCGATATCAGCTCACGTGTCGCCGCCGCGAGCTCTCGCGGCGGAGTCAGTACCTCGTCCCAATCGATCGCGGTCGCGTCGCTTTGGCTCTGGCGCGTGACCATTGCTTGCTCAGTCTACCGCCTGAGTGCCTTACGAAACCTCACGGGGCCTCGAACCAACCGCATTCACCCGGTCCAGAACGAGCGCGCGATCGCGATCAGCCGGGCTTCGCGCAGATTGCCCTCGATGCGCACGAGCAGGGCCCTTCGCTGCCACAGAAGCGTGTTTCCGGCGAGTCGCGTGGACGTCGTTTCGATCGTGCTGCCGTGCCGGAAGATGACCACGATGTGCGGCTGTCCGGTGAGCAGGAGTGCCTGGCCTCCGTCGAGGCGGAATTGCCTGGCCGTCGTCGCGGTTCCGATCGTCTTGCCGATCAGCTGCTTGTCGAGCGTGCCGCGCAGGATGCTGACGAGCACCCGCCTGTGCACGCCGAGCCGCGCCGCGACGGTGCCGGGCTCGTACAGGAGCGTCACGTCGACGCCCGCCTGGAGGTCGTCCTCGAAGATCGCGTCGGGCGCCCCGAGTGCCCTGGGCGAGTGGAAGCGCACCTGGAGGGCGCTGCGCGCCTGCGTCAGCGAGATTCGCGATCCGAGCTGCAGGCTACGCGCCGCGGGGCTGACCGTCGGGATGTGCTTGACGCGCTCGACCGTGACGCTGCGCAGCCCGAAGGTCTCGAGGACGCGGTCGCGCAGGTCGGGCGAGAACGCCAGGGCAGTCGCGGGTGCGAGCAGGAAGACGGCGATCGCGAGGAAGACGACGCGCCGCCGCCGCCTGCGAGCAGACCGCTCCCGCATGGCGACCAGCACGCGCGAGGTGATGTCCGGCGGATCGGGGAGGCCGGCGGCGAGGTCGCGGAGTTCGCGTTCGAGCGTCACGACTCCACCCCCAGCGTTCCGCGCAGGCGCTCGAGCGCGCGCGCCGTTCGCGATTTGACGGTGCCGCGAGCGATTCCGAGCACGGCGGCGGTCTCCTGCTCGCCGAGATCGAGCACGAAGCGGCAGGCGAGCACGCTGCGGTCGCGCTCCGGCAGGGCCGCGAGCGCCTCGCGCAGGCCGCCGTCTCCCGGCGTTGCCGGCTCCTCGGAGGGCGGCTGCCAGGCCAGCTCGCGCGCGGCGCGCTCGGCCAGGCCTTCGCGCCGGCGGCGGTTTCGCACGCGATTGTGGGCCTCGTTGGCGACGATCGCGAGCAGCCACGGGCGAAAATCGGCGCCCTGCCGGAAGCGCTTGAGGGCCAGCCACGCTCGCACGAAGGCCTCCTGCGCTGCCTCTTCGGCGTCGGCCGCCGAGCCGGTGATCAGATATGCGGTGCGGAAAGCGATCGCCTGATGCTCCTGAACGAGGGATTCGTACGCGCGCGCGTCGCCACGCCGCGCGCGCACGGGGCGGTCATCCGGCGCCTGCTCCCCGCCGTCCACTCGTCTTTTCTACACCCCGGAGGCGCTGCGCGTTCCCTCGGGCACGCGCAGCAGCCGCGCGATCCACCTCGGCAGGTACCAGTTCCACTCGCCCATCAGCTTCATGAGCGCGGGCACGAGCAGCGCGCGGATGATCGTCGCGTCGATCGTGATGGCCGCGGCCAGGCCGAATCCGAACTGCACGAGGCCGATCAGGCTGCCCAGCATGAAGCCCGAGAACGCGGCCACCATGATCGCCGCGGCCGCCGTCACGATCCGCCCGGTGCGCATCAGGCCGAGCGCGACCGCGCTCTCGGTGTCGCTGGACTCGTCGTACAGCTCGCGCATGCGCGAGAGCAGGAAGACCTCGTAGTCCATCGAGAGGCCGAACAGCATCGCGAAGAGGAACATCGGGATCCAGGCTTCGATCTGATTGGCCTGCGGCAGGCCGATCACGGTGCCCGCGCCCCAGCGGAACGTCACGACGAGCAGCCCGTACGTCGCGCCGACGGACAGCAGGTTGAGGATCACGGCCTTGAGCGGCAGCACCAGCGACCGGAACGCGCGCATGAGCACCAGATAGGTGACGGCGAGCACCCCCAGCACGAGCCAGGGGAACACGCCGTAGGCCCGATCGATGAAGTCGACGCCCGCGGGTGGGCCGCCGCCCGCGTACACCCGCGTGGCGCCGAAGCGCGCCTCCGGCACGTACGTGTGGCGGAAGCGGACCGCGAGCTTCTTGGCCTGGTCGGTGCCGTAGTCGTGCCGCGTCGCGACGAGGATCCGGGCGTAGCGGCCGGTCGCGTCGGGCGGCAGGTAGGTGCGCGTGCTCGTGCCCGTCGGTGACTGGACGAACGCGACCTCCGGATCGGCGCGGGCCTCTGAGACGAGGCGCCGGATTGCGGGCTCGGCCGCGCGGATCCCGCCGGCACGCCCGCTGTCGACGACGGCGACCAAGGGCGAGATCGCCCCCGGCCCGAGCGTGCGCTCGAGCAGCTGGAGGCCCTGCACCGACGAGACCTGCGAGGGCAGGCCCTTGCTCGACCCGGGCGTCAGCGAGAGGAACGGCGCAGGCAGGGCGCAGAGCACCAGAAAACCACCGGTGAGGCCGGCGACGAGGGCCGGGCGGCGCATGATCACCTCGGCGATGCGTCCCCAGACCCCACCCTCGCCGTCGGGGCGCAGGCCGATGAGCGGCACGCGCAAGCGCAGCAGGCTCGAGCCGAACGTCGCCAGCAGGGCGGGCAGCAGCGTCATCGCGGCGAGGATCGAGACGAGCGGGATCAAGAGCCCGCCGACGCCCATCGAGCGGATGAAGGGCAGAGGGATGAGCACGAGACACGCCAGCCCGATCGCCACGGTCGCGCCCGAGAACAGCACGGCATGCCCGGCGGTGCGCATCGTGATGCGCAGCGCCTCGCGCTCGTCGGCGCCGCCCACGAGCTCCTCGCGGAAGCGGTAGACCACGAGCAACGAGTAGTCGATCGCGATCGCGATGCCGATCAGCGTGACGAGGTTCGTCACGTAGATGGCCATGTTCATCTCGTGCGCCAGCAGCCAGAGCAGGCCCAGCGTGACCGGGACGGTGCCGGCGGCCATCAGCAGCGGCACGAGCGTCGCGGTCGCAGTGCCGAACACGATCAGCAGCACGAGCACGGCGATCGGGATGGCGATCTCCTCGCCGCGCTGCAGGTCGGCGTCGAACACGGGCTGCAGGTCGTGGTTGATCGCAACCTGGCCGCTGACGTAGACGCGCCCGCCGCCGACCGTGCCGATGGCGCGCCGCATCGGCGCCACGCGCAATGCCGCGGGCTGGGGCTCCAGGCGGGTGCCGATCTCGGCGAACGAGACGCCGGGGCCGGCCGGCTGGAGGGGGCCGACGCGGGCGTCGGGGAGCACACTTGCCGCCCGCTTCAGGGCAGCCGCCTGCGCGGCCGGCGCGACGGCGCCCGCGAACACGATCGAGTAGCCCGAGTCCGTCCTCTGGCCGAAGTGATCGGAGACGAGCGTCAGCGCTCGCTCGCTCTCGGTTCCGGGCAGGTCGAAGCGGTTCGAGAGCAGGTCGTTGAGCTTCGTGCCGAAGGCGCCACCGACGGCGGCGATCGAGACCACGGCGGCGATCAGCCAGGCCGCGGCCACGACGTAGCGCGCGCGCTGCATGGCATCGGCGAGGCGGATCATCCAGCGCTGTCTAGCACCCGCCGCCGGCGGGCATGCCCGTTACCAGCGCAACTAGGGCTTGTACGCGCTCGCGGGCAGCGAGGGGTCGGGGTACGGCGCCGCGAGCGCTCGCTCGACGACCTGTGCCATCTCCTGATCGATGTCGGCGTCGATCGCGTCCACCGTCTCGCCGCCGAGTCCGCAATCCTCGATCAGTCTGCGGCGGCCGACGACGAGCGGGTCGCGCTCCTGCCAGCGCTCCAGCTCGCCCGGCTTGCGGTAGCGCCCGGGATCGCTGCGCGAGTGGCCGACGAAGCGGTAGGTGAGTATCTCGAGGAACACCGGCCCGCGGCCCGCGCGGGCGCGCTCGGTTGCTCGCAGCGCAGCGGCGCGGGTCTCCCACACGTCCATGCCGTCGACGCTCTCGTACGCGATGTCGAGCGCCTCGGCGCGCGCCCGGATCTGCCCCGCGGTGACCTGCTCCATGGGCGTGAACTCGCCGTAGAGGTTGTTCTCGCAGACGAAGATCGCCGGCAGCGAGAAGACGCGCGCGAAGTTGAGGCACTCGTGGAAGTAGGCCTGGTTGGTGGCGCCGTCGCCGAAGTACGCGACGGCCACGTTGCCCGTGCCCCGCAGCGCGAGGGATGCGCCGAGCGCCGCTGAGATCGATCCGCCCACGATGCCGAAGCAGCCGATCAGTCCGTGCTCCAGGTCGATCACGTTCATCGAGCCGGCGCGTCCGCCGCAGACGCCGGTCGAGCGGCCGAGCAGCTCGTCGAGCAACCCCTGGGGCGAGGTGCCGATGGACAGCGCGTGGCCGTGCCCGCGATAGGTGCCGGCCACGCGATCGCCGGGCACGAGCGCGCTTCCGACGCCCGTGGCCGAGGCCTCCTCGCCGTTGTAGAGGTGCGTCGTCCCGTGCACCTCGCCCTTCAGGAACAGCGCCTGCACCGCCTCCTCGAAGCGGCGGATCAGGCGCATGCGGCGGTAGAGGCCGAGCAGGAGCTCGCCGTCGGCGGCGGTCGGTGCGGCAGCTGCGGTCGTGGCAGCCATCAGACGACCACCTCGGTCTCGCGCAGCAGGTCGGCTCCGCGAACGTAGGTCTTGCCGCACACGAGCAGCTCGTCGGCGGGGAACTTGGTGATGATGCGGTTGCCGTTCTCGGTGACGACGACTTCCTCCTCGATGCGGGCTGCGGAGTGCCCATCGCTGGCGGCGCAGTAGGTCTCGAGCGCGAAGACCATGCCCGGCTCGATCGTGATGGGATGCTCGAGCGAGTGCACGCGGCTGATCATCGGGGCCTCGTAGAGGCCGACGCCCAGGCCATGCCCGAATTGCAGTCCGAAGCAGGCCTGCTCGTCCGGGAACCCGAGCTCCTCGGCGGTGGGCCAGACGGCAGCGATGCGGTCGGTCGTCATTCCCGGCTTGACGAGCTCGATGGAGGCGTCGAGCCACTCACGGCATTGCTTGTAGGCGTCCAGCTGGGATTGGGTCACGCCGCCGACGTTGAAGGTGCGGTAGTAGCAGGTGCGGTAGCCCATGAAGGAGTGGATGACGTCGAAGAAGGCCTGGTCACCGGGGCGCAGGAGGCGGTCCGAGAAGACGTGGGGGTGGGGGTTGCAGCGCTCGCCGCTGACGGCATTGATGGCCTCGACCTGTTCGGAGCCGAGCTCGAACAGGCGCTTCATCGCCATGGCCACGACCTCGTGCTCGCGCACGCCCGGGCGCAGCATCCGGTAGATGCCCTCGTAGACCGCATCCACGATGGCCGCGGCGTGCTCGAGCAGCGCGATCTCATCGGGCGTCTTGTGCGCCCGGGCGGAGAGCATGATCGGCTGCGAGTCGACGATCTCCAGGCCGCGGCGCTGGAGGGAGAACAGCGTCTCCATGTCGGTCAGGTCGACACCCAGGGGCTCGTTCGCGAGGCCGCGCTCGGCCAGTTCTCCGTGGATCTTGCCCGCGAGCACGTCTGGCACGCCCGTCTCGCGGGGCATCGCGCCGCGCATCGAGGTCACGCCCGCACGCCAGCTCGTCTCCGGCAGCCAGGGCGCGTACAGCTGGTGGTGCCTGGCCGCCGATCCGAAATCCCACAGCACCGGATCGCCCTCGCGCGGCAACAGCACGCACCGCGCGCTCTTGTCACGCGCCCACTCGCCGATGTGCGTGCTCGAGACGTAGCGGATGTTGTTCTGGTCGAACAGCAGCAGCGCGCCGACATCGGACGCGCGCAGCGCCGCTCGCGACTTCTCGAGCCGATCGGAGCGCAGGCGCGCGAAGTCGATGCGCTGCTCCCAATCGACCGCCATCGTCGCGCCGCGGGATGCGATGTTCATGCGCTCCTCCCCTTCACGGACGCGACGATCGCCTCGGAGCCGGGCAGGAACGCGTCTTCGAGCGGAGGGCTGTAGGGGATCGGCGTGTCGGCGGTTGCGAGCCTCCAGGCGTCGTCGAGCGAGCCGAGCGCCTGCTCGGTCACTCGCGCCATCACCTCGCCCGCCCAGCCGCCGCTCAGCGGTCCCTCCTCGACGACCAGCAGGCGGGTGGTGCGCTCGACCGATGCGATCACCGTCTCGATGTCGAGCGGCTTGATCGTGCGCAGGTCGATCACCTCGCACTCGATCCCGTCGCTCGCGAGCTGCTCGGCCGCCGCCAGCGCGTCGTGGACGCCCTTCATGACCGACACGATCGTGAGGTCGGAGCCGGCGCGCGCGATGCGTCCCTGGCCGAACGGCAGCGGCTCGTCACCGACCTCGCCCTTGCTGCCGAGCAGTCGCTTGTGCTCGAGGAAGAGCACAGGGTTGTCGTCGCGGATGGCCTGCTTGAGCAGGCCTTTCGCATCTCCCGGTGTCGAGGGGCAGGCGATCTTGAGCCCCGGCACCGAGTGGAACCAGGCGATCGGCGTCTGCGAGTGGATCGCCCCGAAGCGGCCGCCGGCGCCCACGACCGAGAGCACCACCAGCGGGACGCTCGCCTGCTCGTTCGAGATGTACCAGTACTTCGTGCACTGATTGACGATGCCGTCCATGACCAGCGGGAGGAAGTCGCCGAACATGATCTCGATGACCGGCCGCTTCCCCGTCACGGCGCTGCCGAAGGCCGCTCCGATCAGCGCGAGCTCCGAGATCGGCGTATCGAACACGCGCGCCTCGCCGTACTTCTCGGCCAGGCCCGGCGTGGTCACGAACACGCCGCCCGCGACGGCGATGTCCTCGCCGAACAGGAGCACGCTCTCGTCGCGCGCCAGCTCCTCGTCCAGGGCGTCGCGGACGGCCGTGCGGAACTCGACCGCGGTATCGCTGACCGTGCTCACAGAACGAGGACCTCCGGTGACTCGAGGAGCGCCCGCAGGCGCGCCAGAAAGGCGGCGCCGTGGGCGCCGTACACCGCGCGATGATCGCAGGCCGGCGTGAGCGGGGCGCTCACGCCGCACCGTCCCGGAGCGCGTCGGCCACGCGCACGAGATCTCCGTCGCCCAGGCCGGCCTCCACGGTGCGCTCGAGCACGTCGCGCGCGGCGTCGACCGCAGGCAATTCGGCCCCGACCTCCGCGGCCAGTGCGTCGGCGAGCGAGAGGTCCTTCAGCATCAGCCGGGGCGTGAACGCGACCGGCTCGTCGTCCGGCGCCAGGTAGGCGGCCTGCTTGTACTGCACGAACGGCGAGGCCAGAGCCGAGTCGGCCAGCGCCGCGTACGCGGCGGGGCGCTCGAGGCCGGCGCGCTCGCAGAGCACGAGCAGTTCGCAGATGCTCTCGTTGGTCACGGCGATCATGGTGTTGAGGGCCAGCTTCATGACGGCGCCGGTGCCGACGCCGCCGAGGTGGTGTTGCGCCCGCGTCATGGCCTCCAGCGCGGGCCGGGCGCGCTCGAGGTCCTGCTCGGAGCCGCCCACGAGCGTCGTCAAGGTGCCTGCCCGGGCGGGCGCGATGCTCCCCGAGACGGGCGCGTCCAGGAAGCCCACGCCGCGCTCGGCCGCGGCGCGCGCGAGCTCGCGGTCAGCCTCGGGCCCGCTCGTGCCCATGTCCACCAGCACCGACCCGGCGCCCATGGCCGAGAGCGCCTCGGCCCCGACCGAGCGGGCCACGCGATCGTCGGCGAGCATCATGATCACGACGTCGGCGCCGGCGGCGGCGTCGGCGGCGGAGGCGGCGACGCGCACGCCTGCTTGGCCGCACCAGCCGGTGTGGCCGTCCGAGCGATTCCAGACGGACTGGAGCAGTCCCGCCTTGGCGAGGTTCTGCGCCATCGGCTCACCCATGCGGCCCAGGCCGAGGAACGCGACCTTCATGCGCGGACGTCCACGACGAGCTTGCCCCTCGCGCTGCCTTCGGCGAGCGGTACGAGGCCGCGCGGCACGATCTCCGTCAGCCCGATGACCTCGCCGAGCGCGATGCGCGCGAACTCCGTCGAGTCGAGCAAGCCGACGGCCGCGGCAAGATCCTCGTCGCAGACGTGCGCGAGCGTCGTCTTGATGTCGATCTCGCGCGTGGCTGCGGCAAACAGATCGAGCGCGGTCGGCTCGGCCTGCAATCCGACGATCAGCACGGTGCCGCCGCGCTTGGCCGCTGCGATCGCGACGCCGGGAGACTGCGGCGCGCCGGACGCCTCGAGCACGACGTCCGCGCCCTGGCCGGTCGCGGCGCGGATCGCCGCGACGGCGTCCTCGCGCCTCGCGTTCACTCCGTGTGAGGCGCCCAGGTCGCGCGCGTTCGCGAGGCGCGCGTCGTCGATGTCGACCGCGATCAGGTCGCGGAACCCGGAGGCGGCGGCCGCACCGATCAGGAACGACCCGATGCCGCCGGCGCCGATCACGGCGACCGAATCCTTCTGCGTCGCGCCGCTCCGCCGCAGCGCGTGCAGCGCAACCGCGAGCGGCTGCGCCATCGCCGCGGCGTCGTCCGAGCACGTCTCGGGCACGATCCGGCAGAGCGACGCCGGGGTGCTGACGTACTGCGCGAGCCCGCCGTGGCTGTGCAGGCCGAGCGTGTAGTAGCGGGCGCAGAGGTTCGTGCGCCCGCGCAGGCACCACTCGCAGGTCCCGCACGACACGCCGGCGCCGCACACGACGCGGTCGCCGATGCTCAGGCCCGCTCCCTCCGAGCCGCGTGCGACCACGCGGCCGGTGAACTCGTGGCCCATGATCGTCGGCCCGAAGTGGCCGCTGAACGGGTGGGGCGAGTCGATCGGGAAGAATTTCGGGGCGTGCGTGAACTCTGAGGCGTCCGTGCCGCAGATCGCTGCGCGCGTGACCTCGAGGATGACGTCCGCGCCGACGGGGTCGCGGGGCTCGGACATGTCCTCGACTCGCACGTCCCCCGGCGCGTGGTAGACCGCGGCGATCACCGCGGGAACGTTCGCCGTTGTTCACTAAAGACGCACACTGCGCCGAAAAGTACATCCTGACTCTATCCGGCGTCAACTCTCGTCCAACGCCCTTGTGCGGGCATTTTGCGCGTTTTCTGCGTCGTTGCGCGCGATTTCGCCGGCGTGTTCAAGATTGCTGAACGTGATCTGAGCCGCCGACTCCGGTACCATGCGCCCCCGTGTCCGAGAAGAGCGCGAGTGAAAACGCCCGAGCGCCCGAGCGCCGGTCTGCCATCGGCTCGCGTCTGCGCGCGAATCGCACGATGCGGCACCTCACGCTGCGCGAGCTGGCTCGCCGCGTCGGCGTCTCGCCCAGCCTGATCTCGCAGATCGAGACAGGGCGTTCGCAGCCGTCCGTCGGCACGCTCTACGCGATCGCGACGGAGCTCGAGGTCTCCGTCGACGATCTGCTCTTCGACGGCGACGACTCCCGTCCCGATCGCCGCCCCGGCGGGTCAGGCGGGCGCGACGAGCACGCGAGCGCCGGCCCCGTCCAGCGGGCGCACAACCGGCGCGCGATCTCGCTCGACTCCGGCGTCCGCTGGGAGCGGCTGACGACCCAGCACGACGACGAGGTCGAGTTCCTCGACGTCGTCTACGACGTCGGCGGCGCATCGACCACGGCCGAGTCGCTCACGCGCCATGCCGGGCACGAGTACGGGATCGTCCTGAGCGGCCGCCTCGGCGTGACGCTTCTGTTCGAGGAGCACGTGCTGGAGTCGGGCGACTCGATCTCGTTCGCGTCCACGACCCCGCACCGCCTCGCGAACGTGGGCGACCTGCCGGTCCACGCGATCTGGTGCGTCGTCGGGCGCGATCCGTCGCCCAAGTCCTGACCAAGAAGCGTCAGCCGGCGTCGGGCGCGCGAGCGGCGCCGGGCTCCTCGAGCGCCGGCCGGATGCCGATTCGCCGCTCCGGCGCGTCTTCGCGGTTCAGGATGATGCGGTCGATGAGGCCGTAGTCCGTGGCCTCCCGGGCGCTCATGAAGTTGTCGCGCTCCACGTCGGTGTGGATCCGCTCGACTGTCTGCCCGGTGTGGTGGGCGAGGATCTCCTCCATGCGCCGCTGCAGCGCGAGGATCTCCCTCGCGCGGATCTCGATGTCCGTGGCCTGGCCCTCGAAGCCCGGCGTCGAGCCCTGGTGGATCATGATCTTGGCGTTGGGCAGCGACGATCGCTTGCCCGCGGCGCCGCCGGCCAGCAGGATCGCGCCCATCGACATCGCCATGCCGAAGCAGATCGTCGCCACGTCGGGCCGGATGAACTGCATCGTGTCGTAGATCGCCATGCCGGCGTAGACGTCGCCGCCTGGCGAATTGATGTACAGCGAGATGTCCTTCTCCGGGTCGTCGGACTCCAGATGCACCAGCTGAGCCACGATCAGGTTCGCGATCTCGGAGGTGACAGGCGTACCGAGGAAGACGATGCGATCGTTGAGTAGACGCGAGTAGATGTCGAACGAGCGCTCGCCGCGGCTCGTGTTCTCGACCACCATCGGAATCAACGGGGACATGCGGCCTCCAGCGCTAGGATGCAACTCTACGGTTGCATGTTAGTGCAACTCAACGGTTGCGTGTGGAGGTGACTGCATGGCGAGCGTGACGCGGGAGATCGTGCTTCCGGCCGAGCGGGACGAGACCTGGCGCTGGCTCACCGACCCGAGTGAGCTGTCTCGCTGGCTCGCGCCCGAGGTCGAGCTCGAGCCCTGGGAGGGCGGTGCCGTCGAGACGGCGGGCGAGCCCGATCCACGCACGGGCGTGGTGGAGCGCGTCGACGAGAACGAGCTGCTGCGCATCCGCTGGTGGCCCGTCGAGGACGAAGATGCCGCAACGACCGTCGAGTTCGAGCTCGACGACGATCCCGAGGGCACGCGCGTACGCGTGACCGAGACCGAGGGCGTCCCGGCTTCGGCCTCTGACTCGGCTCGCCCCCGCGCGCTCGCCCACGCGTGATGACCGATCCGGGCCTCGTCTTCGGCGCGCTGGCGGATGACACGCGCCGCACGGTGTTCGTGCGCGTCGCGGCAAGCGGCCAGGCCACGGCGAGCGAGCTCGCCCGCGACCTGCCGGTGACGCGCCAGGCCGTGGCCAAGCACCTCTCGCTGCTCGCGAGCGCGGGTCTCGTGGAAAGCGAACGCGTCGGCCGCGAGACCCGCTTCCACGCCCGCAGCGAGCCCCTCAGCGACGCAATCGACTGGATGGCAGGCGTCGGAGCCCGCTGGGACGACCGCCTGGCCCGCCTGGCCAAACTGGCCGGCCCCTGATCACCGTGGACTCCAGTCCCAGGTCGGCACGGACCCCCCGTGGTACGCCTTGGGACCCCGGCACGTTTGCGCGTCAGGCCTCGGTACTGCGCTTGTGCGTTGGCGCACATGGGTCTTACTCCGATTTCTTCGGAATCATCCCCGCGGGTGCCAGGCTTGCCAGGGCGACGGCCAGGCGACTTGGCTCTCGGCCCTCCATCTCGGCCTCCTCCTTGCGCACCACGGCTTCGCGGACGACGTGCGCTCCGAGGAAGCGCACGGGATCGGGCGGGAAGCGACCCTGTAGGCCGTCGACGAGGCCGCAGGCGCTCCACTCGTCGGCGATGCCGAGCGCGAGGGAGGAGAGGATGCGGCCGCCCACGACCGCCGGCGCCACGCCGTTGCCCGAGAAGCCGACGCCGTAGACGATGTGGCTGCGGCCGCCGAGATGGCCGAAGATCGGCAGGCCTGTGCGCGTGCGGTCGATCGGGCCGCACCAGTCGGTCGCGATCGGCACGTCGGCCAGCAGCGGGTAGATCTCGTGCAGGCTGTGCGCGACCTGGCGCGCGCGTCCCTCGTCGCGGTCGAAGCGTGGGCCGATGCGGTCGCCCAGAGCGATGCCCCAGCCGCCCTTGCCGAAGACGATGCGGCCGTCATCCGTGGTGCGGTAGTAGGAGATCATCAGCCGTGAATCGCTGATGCACTCGTGCCGCGTCCAGCCGATCTCCTGCAGCCGGTCGGGCATCGGCACGGTCGCGACGATGTCGCTCGAGATGACCGCGAGGCGCGTGTGCAGCTCGCGCAAGCCCACCGCCCACGCGTTCGTGGCGACGACGACGCGCTCGGCCGTGACGACTCCCAGCGGCGTGTGCAGCACCGCTGGCGCGCGGCGGTCGAGCTTCGTGACTCGCGTGCCCTCGTGGATGCGAACGCCCAGCTCGAGCGCGACGCGCCGGAGCCCGCGCACGAGCCGCGCCGGCTGGACGATCGCTGCCGAGGGCTCGAAGAGGCCCGCGAGGTGGCGGTTGGTACCGCTGCGCCGCACCGTCTCCTCGGTCGTCCACTCCTCGAACGGCATCACGCCGAGCTCGCGGCACGTGGCCATCACGCCGTCCCAGGCGCCGGCCTGGGCCTGCGACGTGGTCGTCCAGAGATGGCCACCGCGGTGGTACTGCGCGTCGATTGCGTGCTCGTCGCAGAACGCGGCGATCTCGTCCACCGCCGCCTCACAGGCGCGAGCCAAAGCGAGCGCCCCGTCGGCCCCGCACAGCTGCACGAGCGTGCCGAGCTTGGCCCACCAGGAGATCGCAAAGCCGCCGTTGCGGCCGCTCGCGCCTCCGCCGCAGATGTCCCGCTCCAGCACGACGACATCGCACGACGGATCGCGCTGCTTGATGCGGATGGCAGTCCAGAGCCCGGCGTAGCCACCGCCCATGATCGCGACATCGGCGCGCGCGGCGCCCTCGAGCGGCGGGGCGGGGAGCTCGCCGGGCGAAAGCGCCTCGTCGAGCCAGAGCGAGCGATGCGGCATCGGCGGGGATCCTACGGTGAGTGGCCCGTGATGCTCGCGATCAGCTTCGCGTTGGAGTCCGTTGCGCCCTTCTTGGAGGCCTGGTCGAAGTAGACCGTGACGCCGTCCCACTGGTTGAAGTGCACGGTGCCCGGCTTGTTCGAGAGCGTGATGCGGCCCAGGGTGCCCTGCATATCGATGCGCGGCAGCGCGGGGATGACGTCGGCGGGAGCGACCGAGCCGGCCGTCTCGGCCGCCCACTTCCAGGCGCTCAGCTCATCCCAGGTGAAGGCCTGGTAGACGAGCGGCGCGCGCTTGTACTTCTTCGTGAAGAGGCGCCTGAACGTCAGGCCCGCCGAGGTGAACGCCTTCGGCGGCGCCGAGAAGGTGGGCCAGATGACGCCGACGCCGCTCTTGCCGGTGGCCTTCCAGAAGGCCTCGTCGACATAGTCCCAGCCGAGCACGATGTCGCCCGTATAGCCGTTGGCGCGCGCCTGCGTGACGCCGAGGTAGAGCGCCGGCGCGGAGTGCGCGGCGACCACGATCGCGTCGGGCTTGGACGGCAGCACCTTCCTGAGCGTCGAGCGGAGGTCGTGCGTATCGCGCGGGTACTCCTGCTCGGACATGTCGATGCCCGCCAGCGTGCCGGTCGCGCGGATCGCCTCCCCGAGACCCTTGCCGAAGGCGGTGTCCTCCGAGAGCACGGTGACGTGCCGGTAGTGCTGCTCCGCCATGAACGGGGCAAAGGCGCTCGAGAGCATGTCGTTGTTCGGCCCGATGCGCACGACCTCCGGATAGCCCGCCTTTGTGATGTCCGGAGACCAGGCGTACGCGACGAACATCGGGACCTTGTACTGGTGCGCCACCTTGATCTCGGCCAGGGCGACGTCGGAATCCCAGCCGGCGAGGATCACGACGCACCCGTCCTTCGTGACCGAGCGCACGAGGTTCTTGCTGGCGCGGGTGGGATCGGCCCGCGAGTCGTACGGCTTGATCGCGACCTGCCGGCCGTTGACGCCGCCCCGGCCGTTGACCGAGTCGACCCAGAGGCGCGCGGACTTCAGGATGTTGCTGGCCGCGTCCGAGTCCGGCGAGTGCGAGAGCGGGAGGATCACGCCGATGTTGGCCGTTGCCGCGGCACGCGCAGGCCGAGGGCGTGCCAGCGCCTGGCCCCCGAGCGCCGTGACGGCAAGCGCCGCGACGAGCGCGTCGCGCCGCGTCAGGTGTTCGTTCACTTGATCCTGTAGGACGCCGTGGGCAACGAGGTGTTTGTCGCTAGATCGCGGATGTCAGCACGAGTGGCGGTCCCCGGCGCGTGACGACGATCGTGTGCAGGGCGCGACGGCGCTCGACGGCCCGCGGCGTCTCGGCCAGGGCGAGCGCCACGACGCGGCGGACGGGCCGCAGTCCCTCCAGGTCGGCGTCCAACTCGATCGACACAGGGTGAGTCTAGGTGAGCATTTGGGACTAGTGCTCCCGCGTGGTACTGCGCGCCTGACTGGCCCGTCAGCCAGAATCAGCCGCAATGTTCGACGCACCGCTCACGATCCTCTCCGAGGACGCGCTCGAGGCGATTCACGGACAGGCGATGACGATCCTCGAGGAGGTCGGCGCCGAGGTGGTGCACGAGCCCGCACGGGACCTGTTGCAGCGTCTCGGGCAGACGATCGACGGCACCCGCGTGCGCTTCGACCGCGAGTTCGTGATGGCCCAGCTGAAGCTCGCGCCCGCGCGGGTCACGGTGCAGGGGCGCAATCCCGGGCGCGCCGTCACGTTCGGCGGCGGCACGCTCTGCCACCTGCCGCCGGGCGGCTCGCCGTTCGTCTCGGATCGCGAGCGCGGGCGGCGCGACGGGACGTACGGCGACCACGTCGAGATCGTGAAGATGACGCAGGCGGCCGGGCTGCTGCGCTGCGGCCAGAGCGGCGCGTGCGAGGCCTCCGACGTGCCCGAGACGAGCCGGCACCTCGACCTCGACTACTCGTGGATCCGCTACTCGGACAAGCCCTACGTGGCCTACGGCACGTCCGGGCAGAGGGCGCGCGACGGCGTCGAACTGGTGGCGATCGCTCGTGGCGGCCGGGCCGTGATCGAGGCCGAGCCCGCAATCATCGGCGTCGTCAACCCGAACAGCCCGCTCGTCTGGGACTCGCTCATGGTCGACGCCATGTGGGGGTGGGCCGAGGCCAACCAGCCCGTCGCGATGACGCCCTTCCTGCTGGCCGGGGCGACCGCGCCGGTCTCGATCGCGGCCGGCCTCTCGCTGCAGGTGGCCGAGGCGCTCTCGGGCGTCGCCATCGCGCAGGCCATCCGGCCCGGCGTCGGCTGCTTCTTCGGCTCGTTCTTCTCGGCCGTCGACATGCGCAGCGGCGGTCCCTCGCTCGGCATGCCCGAGTCGGTGCTCGGCTGCATCGCCGGGGGCCAGCTGGCGCGCCGCTACCAGCTGCCGTTCCGCGGCGGCGGGGGACTGACCTCGGCCAACGCCCTCGATGCCCAGGCGGCGACCGAGTCGGCGATGTCGCTCTGGGGCACCTATCTCTCGGGCTGCGACCTCGTGCTGCACGCAGCCGGCTGGCTCGAGGGCGGCCTCACGACGTCCTACGAGAAGTTCGCCCTCGACCTCGAGGTGCTGCGCATGTTCGAGCGCCTGCGCGCAGGGCTCGACGTCGGCACGGAGGACCTGGCGCTCGAGACGATTCGGGAGGAGGGCCCCGGCGCGATCTTCTTCGCCGCGCCGCACACGCTCGAGCACTTCCGCGACTGGGTCTTCATGAGCCCGTTGTTCCGCTCGCAGGCGTACCCCACCTGGCAGAAGCAGGGCGCGAGCGAGACGCCTGAGGTGGCCACCGGCGAGTGGAAGAGGCTGCTCGAGAGCTGGGAGGATCCAGGCCTGGACGAGAGCGTGGACGAGGAGCTCCGGGAATTCATGGCCAGGCGCAAGCGCGAGCTCGACGAGTGAGCGCGCGCGACCCGCGCCACGACGTCCTGTTCGAGCCTGTCCGCATCGGGCCGAAGACGCTGCGCAACCGCTTCTACCAGGTGCCTCACTGCACCGGCTTCGGCGTCGAGAAGCCGTGGACGCAGGCGCGTCACCGCGGGCTCAAGGCCGAGGGCGGCTGGGCATCGGTCTGCACCGAGTACTGCGCCATCAACCCCGAGAGCGACGAGTACCCGTACATCTCGGCGCGCCTCTGGGACGACGGCGACGTGCGCGCGCTGCGGCTCATGACCGAGGAGGCGCACGGGCACGGCGCACTGGCCGCGGTCGAGCTGTGGCACGGCGGCATCCACGTCGAGGCGCGCGAGTCGCGCACCGTCCCGCTCGCGCCGAGCCAGATCGCGAGCGAATTCGAGCCGCTCGTCGTGCCCAAGGCGATGGAGCTCGCCGACATCCGCCGCACGCAGGCCGACTGGGTGACCGCGGCGCGCCGGGCCCGCGAGGCCGGATTCGACATCGTCTACGTGTACGGCTCCCACACCTACCTGCCCACGCAGTTCCTCTCGCCTCGCTACAACCACCGCACCGACGCCTACGGCGGCTCGTTCGAGAACCGCGCGCGCTTCTGGCTGGAGACGCTCGAGCTGGTGCGGGAGGCGGTGGGCGACGACACCGCGATCGCGATCCGCATCGCCGCCGACACGCTCGACGGGGCGGGCATCGAGCCCGAGGAGGGCCTTGCGTTCGTGCGCGCGGCCGAGCCGCTGGTCGACCTCTTCGACTGCGTCGTCGGCGGCCTCGCGGGCGCCTCGAGGCTGGACGCCGGCGCCTCCCGCTTCTTCGCCACGGGCTACCAGCTCGAATGGACATCCCGCTTCCGCGAGGCGACGGAAAAGCCGATCGTCGGCACCGGGCTGATGGTCGATCCGGACGTGATGGCCGACGTCATCGAGAGCGGCGTCTGGAACCTGATCGGCGCCGCTCGGCCCTCGATCGCCGATCCGTTCCTGCCGCTCAAGGTCGAGCAGGGCCGCTACGACGAGATCCGCGCCTGCATCGGCTGCAACGCCTGCTACGCGCTGGCCAACCGCGGCGGTCACCTGGGCTGCACCCAGAACGCGACGGCGGGCGAGGAGTACCGGCGCGGCTGGCACCCCGAGCGCTTCGAGCGCGCGGCCAACGCCGATCGCGACGTGCTCGTGGTGGGCGCCGGGCCGTCGGGGCTGGAGTGTGCGATCGTGCTCGCCAAGCGCGGCTTCGCGCGTGTGCGGCTGGTGGACGCGGCCGGCGACATCGGCGGTTGCATGCGCTGGATCCCGAACCTGCCGGGCCTCGACGCCTGGGGGCGCTTCACCGACTGGCGCCGGCGCGAGATCGGCCGGCTCGCCAATCTCGAGCTCACGACGGACGTCCGGCTGCACGCCGCCGACGTACGAGCGAGCGGCGCAGACCTGGTGGTGGTCGCGACCGGCGCGCACTGGGCGCTCGATGGCTTCAACGGCGTCGCCAAGGGCCCCATCCCGGGTGCCGATGCGACACTGGCACACGTCCTCACGCCCGAGCAGATCATGCTCGGCGGAAAGCCGGCGACTGGCGCGCGGGTGGTCGTGATCGACGTCGAGAGCTATCACGTGGGCGCCAGCCTGGCGCTGCGCCTGGCCGGGCAGGGGCACGAGGTCACGATCGCAACGCCCTCGGAGACGGTCGCCGCGTGGTGCAACTGGACGCTCGAGGGCCCGCGCCTGCGCGCGCGCTTGCACGCGAACGGCGTCGTGATGCTCAGCGAGGCGACCGCCGAGGCGATCCTCCCGGGCGCTGTGCGCCTGCGCCACGCTTACGGTGGCGCCCCGTTCGACGTCAAGACCGACTGCGTCGTCCTCGTCACGCAGCGACTCTCGGACGACGCCCTCTACCTCGAGCTCGCGGGCGACCGCGACGCGCTCGCGGCCGCGGGCATCGAGGCCGTCTATCGCACGGGCGATTGCCTGGCCCCGCGCTGGCTCGTCGACACGGTCTTCGACGGGCATCGCCTGGCGCGCGAGATCGATAGCCCGAACCCGGATGTGTACCTGCCGACGATGCGCGAGCGCGGGCTGCCGGCGAGGTAGGCCGCACCTCCCTCTATGATCGCAGTGCCCGGCCGCTCGGCCGGGTGGCACGGCTGCAGCGAAGCCGGTGCGAACCCGGCGCTGTCCCGCAACTGCGATGCCCTCCGGGGACGAGCCAGGTCGCCTGCACCGTGCTCCCGATTCGAGTCCTCGCAGGAAGGGCTGATCATGGTCAGCATCACCTCGCACGAACCACGCCGCGAAGGCGTGCGGGAGCACCCGTGACGCTCACATTCGTCACCGGCGGTGCGCGCAGCGGCAAGTCGAGCTATGCGCTGCGGCGCGCGGCCGAGGCCGGGACGCCCGTTGCGCTCATCGCGACCGCGGAGGCGCGCGACGACGAGATGCGTGAGCGCATCGAGGCGCATCGCCGCGAGCGCCCCGCCGGCTGGCGCACCGTCGAGGAGCCGCTCGATCTCGCGGGCGCGCTGCGCGGCCTCGCGAGTGACGAGTTCGCAATCGTCGACTGCCTCTCGCTCTGGGTCTCGAACCTGCTCGAAGTGCCAGACGACGCGGCGACCGTCGAGCAACGCGCTGCCGAGGCCGCCGAGCTGGCGGCCCGGCATGAGGGAGGCTGCGTCGCAGTCTCGAACGAGGTGGGCATGGGGATCGTCCCGCTGGGCGCACTGGCCCGCGCGTACCGCGACGCCCTCGGCCGGGTCAATGCCATCTGGGCAGAGGCCGCCGATGATGCGGTGCTCGCGGTCGCCGGGCGCGTGCTGCGGCTGGAGCGGGCATGAGTGACGTGCTGGAGCGAGCCCTCTCCGCGATCAGGGAGCCGGACGCTGCCGCGGGCGCGGAGGTGCAGCGACGCCTGGATGAGAAGACCAAGCCGCGTGGCTCGCTGGGCGGGCTCGAGCGGCTGGCCGTCCGCATCGCCGGCATTCAGCGCACGGCGAATCCCGCGCTCGGGACACCCGTCGTGGTGGTCTGCGCCGCCGACCACGGCGTCGCCGCGGAGGGCGTCAGCGCCTATCCCTCCTCGGTCACGGCGCAGATGGTCGCCAATTACGCCTCGGGTGGCGCGGCCGTGAGCGTGCTGGCGCGGCGCGCCGGTGCGCAACTGGTCGTCGTCGACTGCGGCGTCGCCGACCCGCTGCCGGTGCCGGGCGTGCTCGACCGGCGGCTGGGCCCGGGCACTGCCAGCATGCTGCGCGGGCCGGCCATGTCGCGCGAGCTCGCGATCTCGGCACTGGAGGTGGGCATCTCGCTCGCATCCGAGGTGCTCGACGGCGCGGGCTGCATCGCGCTCGGGGAGATGGGGATCGGCAACTCCACGGCCGCGGCCGCGCTCTGCTGCGCGCTCGCGGGCGCGACGCCCGAGCAGGCCTGCGGCCGTGGCACCGGTCTCGACGACGAGGGGCTCGCGCGCAAGCGCGATGTCGTCACCCGCGCACTCGAGCTCAACCAGCCCGGAGCGCACGATCCGCTCGGCGCGCTGGCGGCCGTCGGTGGCTTCGAGCTCGGCGTGCTCGCGGGCCTTGCCCTGGGGGCGGCCGGCCGTGGCGTACCCGTGCTCGTCGACGGCTACCCCGCCTCCTCCGCGGTGCTGGTCGCGGCCGCGCTGGCTCCGTCCCTGCCGGCCTCGCTGATCGCGGCACACCGCTCGTCCGAGCCGGGGCACCGGATCGTGCTCGACAAGCTCGGCCTGCACCCGCTGCTCGACCTCGAGCTCCGGCTGGGCGAGGGCAGCGGCGCGGCACTCGCGCTGCCCCTGCTCGGCGCTGCGCTTGCGATCCTCGACGAGATGGCGACGTTCGCCTCCGCGGGCGTCGACGACAGCGGCGCCTGATGTCGGTGGCAGCCGTTCGCGCGGAGGCACGCGCGTTCACCGCTGCCGTCACGCTCCTGACCCGCCTCCCCCTGGGTCGGCGCGTGCGCGTCGACGCAACCGACATCGCCCGCTCGCTGGCCTGGCTGCCGCTCGTCGGCACCGCGCTCGGCGGAGCCATCGCACTTGCCGGGCGCGGCCTCGAAGGCCGCCTCGACGATGGGCCGGCCGCGGTGCTGATCGTCGCCGCCTGGGCGCTCGCAACGGGTGCCATCCACCTCGACGGCCTCGCCGACTCCGCCGACGCGCTTGGCGGTGGGGATCGCGAGCGACGGCTTGCGATCATGCGCGATTCGCAGATCGGCTCGTTCGGCGCGCTCGCGCTGGTGCTCGTCGTCGTGCTCAAGATCACGCTGGTCGCCGCGGTGCTCGCGCGCGGCCACCACCTCTGGCTGATCGCGATTCCGGCCGTCGGGCGCGTTGCCGCCTCGTTCCTGAGCGCCGCGC